>JADGGM010000524.1 GCA_019689955.1 Gemmatimonadaceae bacterium | reverse complement strand
GCTTGAACCAGGGGGACGGGATCCACCCGAACGCGCGCGGGGCCGAGGTGGTGGCGGAGAACGTGTGGACGGTGCTGGCCCCGATGCTGGAGCGCGACGCTGCTGCGCGCGACAGCGAGTGAGCGGATCGTGCCGGCCGCGGCCGGCACGCCGGGTCACCGCGCGTGCGCGAGCGCCGCATTGGTCGTGCATCAACGGAATCGCCATGCGCATCCTGGCCCTGCTACCATCCGGTACCGCAGCGTCGCTCCAGCGTCACCTGCATGCGGAGCATTGCGTGCATGTAATGCGACGAGCCGACGTCGATCTCGTCGTGCTCGATCCGGAGCTCATCGACGACGCGCGCGCCGCTGTGTCGATGCGCGAGATGCTCGAGAGCTGGGGAGGGGCGGTCATCGTGTACACGTCGCTGATGCACCGGGCGCTGCACGCGACGTTTCGAATGCTGGGCCATACGTCCCTTGCGCTGGTGCTGCACGGGTAGGATGATTACTCCGACCGCATCGTCGCGCTGATGCACCCCCCGGAGCCCGACCCGTCCCGCAGCGCGCGCGCGTCGCTCGGAGCATCGTGTGATCCGGCGTGAGGTGGTGCGCGCGGAGCTGCGGGCCGCGCTCCGACAGGTGTGGCGCCACAAGGCGCTCAGCGGTGGAATTGCGGCCCTGCTGGCGCTCGGCGTGGCGCTGAACGTCGTGACGTTCGCCGAGGTGGGACGGCTCCTCCTCGAGCCGCCGGCGCACGTGGCCGATCCGGCGCGGGTGGCACGCCTGTATGCGGTGCAGCGATTCCCCGGGTTCGGGGAGCAAACGATGGGCGTGGTCTCGTATCCGTAGTACGCGGCCCTGCGCGCTGCGCGTGGGCCGTTCGCGGGGGTCGCGGCCTCGGCGGAGACCTCGGTGCGGATCGGTGCGCCGTCGAGTAGCGAGCAGGTGCCGGCCTCGCTCGTCTCGGCGAGCTTCTTCCCGCTGCTCGGTATCACGCCGCTCCTGGGGCGGTTCTTTTCTCCCGCCGAGGATGCGCCGCCGGCGGGGGTTCCGGTGGTCGTGCTGAGCGAGGAGCTGTGGCGGCGGCGCTTCGGCGCGGACCGCGGCATCATCGGCCGGAC
Organism: Gemmatimonadaceae bacterium; assembly: GCA_019689955.1. GTDB lineage: Bacteria > Gemmatimonadota > Gemmatimonadetes > Gemmatimonadales > Gemmatimonadaceae > JADGGM01. The sequence continues at coordinate 1,913 of JADGGM010000524.1, read as the reverse complement.
CGTACCGATCGACGGCGCATCGTACACGGTCGTCGGCGTCGCCCCCGCCGGCTTCACCGGCGCGGCGCGCCTCGTGGGCGATCACTGGGCCACGAACGCCGGGGCGGCGTGGCTCGAGCTCGCCCTGCGCCTGCGCACCGACGCCACCTTGGCCCAGGGCGCCGCGTACGCGACGCAGGTGCTGCGCGCGATGCCGGAGCGCCCCGCGTGGAGCGATCCCGCCATACGCGCGGTGCTCCACCCCATCCGTGGAGTGCGCAACGTCGATGGCACCCTCACGCGCGAGGCGCGCGTGGCGGGGTGGCTCGGCGGCGTGGCGGTGGTGGTGCTGCTGGTCGCGTGCGCGAACGTGACCAACCTCCTGCTCGCGCGGGCGCTGCAGCGGCGGCGCGACGCCGCCGTGCGGATCGCGCTCGGCGGGAGCCGGGCGCGGTTCATCGCGCAGGCGTGCGGCGAGGGGGCGGTGATGGCGCTCGTGGCGAGCGGTGCGGCGCTCGTGCTCGCGCGGTTGAGCATGGGCGCGCTCCACACGCTTCTCCTCCCCGACCTGCCGCCGCCCGCCGCGCTGGACGGGGTGCGCGCGGTCGTCGCGATGCTGGTGGTGGGGATGGGGCTCGGCGCCGGGATCGGTCTCGCCGCGGCCCTGCGCTCGTTCGGCGGCGATGTGGCGCACGAGCTCCGCGGCGGGGCAGCGCGGCCGCGCGCGAGCGTGCGCGCACAGCGGTGGCTGATCGTGGGCCAGACCACGCTCTCGACGCTTCTCCTCGTGGGCGCGGGGCTCTTCCTGCGGAGCGCGCGCCGCGCGCGTGCTGCGGAGCTCGGCTTCGATCCCGCGCACGTTCTCGTCGTGACCACGGAGTCGACTACGGAGCGGAGCCCGACGGCGCTGGGCTCCGATCTCGGGTTCGAGCGTGTGCAGCACCTGCCCGGCGTGGTCGCGGCGAGCCGCTCGATGACGGTCCCCTTCTCGGCTCGCATCGCGATGCGCGTGCACACCCCCGATCGGGACTCGCTCCCGGCCTCCGCCGGGAACGGCCCGATCGGCAACTACGTCTCACCGAGCTACTTCCACGTCCTCGGCATTGCGGTGCGCGAGGGGCGCCCGTTCTCGACCGACGACCGTCGCGGCGCGCCGTCGGTCGTGATCGTCAACGAGACGATGGCGCGCACGCTCTGGCCCGGCCGGAGCGCGATCGGCGAGTGTCTCATCATCGAGCGCGTGAGCGGGTGCGCGACCGTGGTGGGCGTGGTCGCCGACGTGCGGCAGCATGCGATCGACGAGCGCGCCCCGATGCAGCTCTACCTCCCGTTCGCGCAGCGGCCGCCGATCGTCGGCCCCGGCCGCGTGCTCCTGGGGGGCGCCCCCGGGGGGGGGGCCCGCGGCCCCCCCCCCCCCCCCGCGCTCGCCGCGATCGACCCATCGGCGACGTACGTGGGCCTCGAGCCGCTCGACGACGTCGTCGCCCAGGAGCGCCGCCCCTGGCGGCTCGGCGCGCTGCTGTTCGGCATCTTCGCGGGGCTCGCGCTCGTCGTTGCATCGGTGGGGACCTACAGCGTCCTCGCGCAGGAGGCGGCGTCCCGGCAGCGCGAGCTCGGGGTGCGTCTCGCCCTCGGCGCGCGGCCCGTGGACGTGCTCTCGCTCGTCGTGCGGGACGGACTGCGCCTGGCCGGCGCGGGCGTCGCGCTCGGGCTCGGTGCGGCCACGCTGCTCGCGCCGCACCTCGCCGGGCTGCTCTTCCACACGTCGCCGCGCGACGCCGCGGTCTACGCGGGCGTCGCGCTCGTGCTCCTCGGCGCCGCTGCCGCCGCAAGCCTCCTCCCGGCACGGCGCGCGGCCGGCATCGACCCGGTGGTCTCCATGCGCGCAGAGTGAGACGACCCCCGGGCGCGGCGCGCCGCGGGCCCCGGGGGGG
>JADGGM010000523.1 GCA_019689955.1 Gemmatimonadaceae bacterium | reverse complement strand
GTGGGGGGGACACCGTCCCGTCGAGCACGTTGGCCGGGGAGCGCGTGCTTGCGATCTCCGCGGTGGGAGACCCTGGCGCGTTCGCCGCACAGCTCCTGGCGGCGGGCGCGGCCGTGGAGCCGCAGGTGTTCCCCGATCACCACCACTTCACCGCGGCCGATGTGGACCGCCTGGCGGCGCGCGCGGCGCGATGCGCGCGGGCGGTCTGCACGCTCAAGGACGCGGTCAAGCTCGCCCCGCTCTGGCCTCGCCAAGCGACGTCATTGTGGTATGTTTCCCAGCAGATGTTGGTCGAATCCGGACGGCCGAACGTGGATGCGCTCGTCGACGCCGTTCTCGGCACTCGTATTCGTCAACCCTGAGCCGGGCAGTACCCACCCTCCGGCATCCCTCCTCACATGACCTCAGACCTCAGACTCTCCACCGATAAGATCGTCAGGCCCGACAAGGATCGGTTCCTGAATGAAGACAATCCGTTCGAGGACATGATGTCGCGCTTCGACCGCGCGGCCGAGCTCCTCGACCTCGAACCCGGGCTGTACAAGATCCTGCGCCACGCGGAGAAGGAGATCACGCTGTCGATCCCCGTCCTCATGGACAACGGGGAGATCGAGGTGTTCACGGGCTACCGCGTGATGCACAACACCTCGCGCGGCCCGGCGAAGGGCGGGATTCGCTTCGACATGAACGTGAATCTCGACGAGGTGAAGGCGCTTGCCGCGTGGATGACGTGGAAGTGCGCGGTGGTGAACATCCCCTTCGGCGGGGCCAAGGGCGGCGTGGTCTGCGATCCGCTCAAGCTCAGCGTCTCCGAGCTCGAGCGGCTCACGCGGCGCTACACGGCGGGCCTCATCGGCTTCCTCGGCCCCGACTCCGACGTCCCCGCGCCCGACGTCAACACCAACGAGCGCGTGATGGCGTGGGTGATGGACACGTACTCGATGCACATGCGGCACACCGTGACGTCGGTCGTGACGGGGAAGCCCGTGGAGATGGGGGGCTCGCTCGGCCGGCGTGAGGCGACCGGGCGCGGGTGCATGCTCGTGACGCTCGCCGCGCTCGAGCACCTCGGGATGAAGGTGCTCGGCACGACGGTGGCGGTGCAGGGGTTCGGGAACGTGGGGTCGGTGGCCGCGCAGCTCCTGCACGAGCAGGGGTGCAAGGTCGTGGCGATCGGCGACCGCTCGGGGGCGATCTACGATCCCAAGGGGATCGACGTGAACGACGCGATCGCGTACGTGCGGCAGAACCGCTCGCTGGAGGGGTACGCGAAGGGCGATCGCATCTCGAACGACGACCTCCTCACGCTCGACGTCGACGTCCTCGTGCCGGCCGCGCTCGAGAACGTGATCACGCGCAAGAACGCGAGCAAGGTGCGCGCGAAGATCATCTGCGAGGGCGCGAACGGCCCGACGACCGCGCCGGCCGACGCGATCCTCGACGAGAAGGGGATCTTCGTCATCCCCGACATCCTCGCCAACGCGGGCGGGGTGACGGTGTCGTACTTCGAGTGGGTGCAGGATCGCGGCGGCTACTTCTGGACCGAGAAGACGGTCAACGAGCGGCTGCAGCAGATCATGCAGAACAGTTTCCGCGACGTGCTCGATCTCTCCCGCCGGCACAAGGTCAACATGCGGACGGCCGCGTACATGCTGGCCATCTCGCGGGTGGCCACGGTGCACCGGCTGCGGGGTATCTACGCCTGACGCGGTGGCGTGCGTGGGGAGGGGGCGCGGAGCTGCGCCCTCTCCTTGCGCCGCCGCGGCGTGGGGGAGGCGGCGCGGAGGGGCGTCGTGCGGATCGTGATCGCCACGGTGGGGCGGCCGCGCGCGCTGGCCGGTGCGATCCGCGAGTACGAGGCCCGCGCGGCGCGCTACTGGCCGATCGAGGTGCGCGAGGTGCGCGAGGTGTCGGCGCGGTCGTTCGACGCCGAGGCCGTGCGCGAGCGGGAAGGGGAGCGGCTCCTCGAGTCGGCGAAACCCGGCGCGCTCGTGGTGGCGTGCGACGCGGAGGGAACCCTGATGCGCTCCTCCGAGTTTGCCGAGTGGCTCCAGCGCGAGCGAGAGCGGGCGACGCGCGACGTCGTGTTCGTGATCGGGGGCGCGTACGGCCTGTCGTCGTCCGTGCGGAGCCGGGCGCGGATGCAGCTCGCGTTCGCGCGATGGACCCTCCCGCACGAGCTCGCGCGGCTGGTGCTCGCGGAGCAGCTCTATCGGGCGGGGACGATCGTGCGCGGCGAGCCCTATCAGAAATGACGGACCCACGAGTGAGGAGTGGCGGAGCGCGATGAGCGGCGGCTGTAGCTACGAGGCGTGCACGGCGGACGACGGCTGTCGTCGTCGGGCCGCGTGTGGTCGATGCGTGGGGCCGTCGTGAGCGAGCTGGCGGTGCTGACGACCCCCCTCGGCGGGCCACCGCTCGCGCGGCTGGCCGGCGACGGAGGGGCCCCGGCAGGGTGGTACCGCGCGCAGCCACGAAGCGCGGGGGCGTGGCGCGGCGAGGCCGAAGCCGTGCGCGCCGAGTATGCCGGGCGCGACTGGGTGCGCACCCTTGCCCCCGCGTTCGAGCCTTCCGGCCCCGCCGCGGCGCGGCTCAGGCGGGTCGCGGACGCTGGCGGGATCGTGGTCACCACCGGGCAGCAGCCCGGGCTGTTCGGCGGGCCGGTCTACACGTGGAACAAAGCGCTGAGCGCCATCGCGCTCGCCGACGCACTGGAGCGTGCGACCGGGATCCCCACCGCCCCCGTGTTCTGGGCCGCCACCTACGACGCCGACTTCGCCGAGGCCAGCGCCAGTTATGTCGCACTGGGGCCCACCGTCCAGCGGTTGCAGATGCAGCCGCCACTGGAAGAAGGGCGGCGCATGCGCGATCTGCCCTTGGGCGACGTGAGCGCGCTCGCGCGCGAGCTGGAGCGCGCGGCCGGCTCGGCCGCGGACCCGCAGGTGCTGGCCCTCGTCGCGCGCGCGTACGGGCCCGGGGAGACCGTTGGGAGCTGTGTCTTATAAACATATACGAGCC
>JADGGM010000522.1 GCA_019689955.1 Gemmatimonadaceae bacterium | reverse complement strand
AGCCCCACCCCCAGGTAGCGCGCCGTCTCCTCCAGCACCGCCCGCGCCCGCTGATCCCCCGATCGTGCGCGCGCGATGACGTCGGTGATCGTGAGCCCCGTCGAGTGCAGCATCGGGCGGAGCGCGTCGGGGGAGAGCGTCTGTCCCAGGTAGCGCGAGAGCGTCGCGAGGTTCGACGTGTACGCCTCGAGGCAGCCGCGCGAGCCGCAGAGGCAGTGCGGCCCTTCGAGGTCGATCGGGATGTGCCCGAACTCCCCCGCCGTGTTCGCGTGGCCGCGCACCACTTGCCCATTCACCACGATCCCCACCCCCACGCCGTCCGACACCGTGACGTACGCGAAGTCCGGCGGCGCGTCGCCGCCGCGCTTGCCGAGCCACATCTGTGAGAGCGCGCAGGCGATCGGCGCGTTCTCCACCTGCACCGGGAGCCCCGTGGCCGCGGCGAGCGCGTCGCGCACGTCCACGTTGCGCCAGCCGAGCTGCGGGGAGTTGAGGACACGCCCCGAGCGCTGGTCGATCATCCCGGGAACCACCAGCCCGATCCCCTCGCAGCTCCCAGTCGCGCGATGCGCGCGGAGGAGGCGCCGGATGCGCGTGGCCAGCTCCGCGACGAGCGCCTCCGGCGCGGCGACCGTCTCGAACGTCTCCAGCGCCAGCTCCGAGCCCGCGAAGTCGCTGAGCATGATGTACGTGCGGCTGAACCGCACGTCGATCGCCACCACCAACCGGTCGCGCGTGCGCACGTAGAGCATCTTGGGCTTGCGGCCGCGCGGGGCGTCGACCGTGGCCCCCTCGTACACCGCGCCCTCGGCCAGGAGCTCGCTCACCAGCGAGGTCACCATGCCGCGCCCGATCCGCATGCGGCGCGCGAGGTCGGCGCGCGAGATGGGCTGGTGCTCGCGCACGAGGTTGAGCAAGATGCTCCGGTTGATCTCGCGCGTGGTCGAGCGCGTGGCGCGAACGAAGCTGCGCGTGTTGATCTTTCTCACGAGCCAGGATGCGTCCAGAGGGACGAAAGCACGACCCGCGCCCGAGCGCGGGCCCGGGCGGGGCGAGGGCGGTATTGCGCACGCACGGTCGAAGTCGTAGACTCCACCCGCGATTTAGTTTTTCAAAAGAACATTTGCGCCTCAGGCTGCTCTCGGCAAGCCCCGCCAGCATTCCCGGTACCCAAGGCGTACTTCAAGATAACCGCCAGGGACAGCGCGCGAACCTGCACCAACCACGCGATCTTGGCTCCATATTGTTTTTATTCGGAGCAAATTGTCTAAGTCTTTACCACACTTGATGATATGGAGCACACTGCGACGTTCGGCGGGGGGAAGACGGCGCGGACCGATGCGGCGGACGGGGGGGACCTCCTCCACCCGGACCGCTTCTTCGATCCCGATCCCACGGTGCGACGCGTGGCCCGGACGCTCTACGAGGAGACGTGTGGGCTCCCACTCATCTGCCCGCACGGGCACGTCGACGCGCGCATCCTGGCCGAGGACGCGCCGTTCCCGGAACCGACGGCGCTCATCGTCATCCCCGATCACTACATCGTGCGGATGCTCTACTCGCGCGGCGTGCCGATGGAAGCGCTCGGGATCCCGACGCGCGACGGCACGCCGGTGGAGCGCGATCCGCGGGTGATCTGGCAGCGCTTCGCCGAGCACTTCTACCTCTTTCGCGGCACCCCCACCGGGGTCTGGCTCGCGCACGAGCTGCACGAGGTGTTCGGCGTGCGCGTGAAGCTCGGCCCGGCGACGGCGTCGCGGATCTACGACGAGATCGCCGAGAAGCTCGCCTCGCCGGAGTTCCGGCCGCGCGCGCTGTTCCAGCGCTTCAACATCGAGGTGCTGAGCACGACCGACGCGGCGAGCGATCCGCTCGTTCACCACCGCGCGCTCCGCGAGGCGGGGTGGGGCGAGAAGGTGCGCCCCACCTTCCGCCCCGATGCGGTGATGCGCATCGCGCACCCGGAGTGGGGGGCGAGCCTCGCGGCGCTCGAGCGCGCGCACGGACGGCCGATCGCCGACTACGCATCGTTCATCGCCGCGCTCGAGGAGCGGCGGGCGTACTTCGCCTCGCTCGGCGCGGTGGCCACGGACCACGCGGTGCTCGAGCCGTACACCGCGCGGCTCGACGCCGAGGCGGCGGACCGGCTCTTCCATCGCGCGCGCCGCGGGGAAGCGACGGCCGAGGACCAGCGCCGGTTTGAAGCGCACATGCTCATGGAGATGGCGCGGCTCTCCATCGCCGACGGGCTCGTGATGCAGCTCCACCCCGGCGCGTTCCGCGACCACAACCAGATGGTCGCCGCGCGGTTCGGCCCCGACACCGGGGGCGACATCCCCATCGCCACCGAGTACACGCGCAACCTGCACGCGCTGCTCAACGCGTACGGCAACGACCCGCGGCTCACGCTGATCGTCTTCACGCTCGACGAGTCGACGTACGCGCGCGAGCTGGCGCCGCTCGCGGGGCACTATCCGGCGCTCCGGCTCGGCCCGCCGTGGTGGTTCCACGACTCGATCGAGGGGATGATCCGCTTCCGGGAGCAGACGACGGAGACGGCGGGGATCTACAACACCGCCGGCTTCAACGACGACACGCGCGCCTTCTGTTCGATCCCGGCGCGCCACGACCTCGCGCGCCGCGTGGACGCGAACGTGCTCGCCCGCCTCGTGGCGCGCCACGTCATCGATCTCGACGACGCGCGCGCGATGGCGCGCGCGATGGCGTACGACCTGGCGCGCGAGACGTACCGGTTGAACGGCGCCGCGCCGCGCGCCGCCGCCGCGGGGGCGTGACCGTGGCGCCCGCCGCCCCGCCCGCCGCGATCCGCGTGCACCCGAGCGACGACGTCGCGGTGGCGGTCCGCGCGCTCGCCGCGGGCGAGACGATCGTCGTGGACCAGGTGGAGGTCCGCGTCGCGACCGACATCCCCGCGGGGCACAAGGTCGCGCTCCGCGCGATCGGGGCGGGGGAGGCGGTGACGAAGTACGGGGTCCCGATCGGGGTCGCGACGGCGCCGATCGCGGC
>JADGGM010000521.1 GCA_019689955.1 Gemmatimonadaceae bacterium | reverse complement strand
CGGTAGGGGACCGTGATCGTCAGCTCCACGCCACCCTCGGGACGGTTCGTCACCGCGAGGTCGTGCGCGGTACCGTACAGTTGGCGCAGTCGCGCGCGGGTGTTGCGCAAGCCGAGCCCGCCGTGCTGCGCCTCGCTCCACCCCTCGGGGAGCCCGGGCCCATCGTCGGCGATGCGGAGGCGCAGCGTGCCGTTCACGCGCTCGGCACGGACCTCCACGCACCCGCCGTCGAGCCGCTGGGCGACGCCGTGGCGGACGGCGTTCTCCACCAGCGGCTGGAGGAGGAGGGTGGGGACGAGCGCGTCGAGCGCCGCGGGATCGATGTGGAGGTGCGTCGTGAGCCGGGCCCCGAAGCGGATGCGCATCACGTCGAGGTAGCGGCGCAGGAACTCCGCCTCCTGCCGCAGCGGCACTTCCGGCGCGCCATCGCTGTGCAACGCGAGCCGGAGCAGATCGCTGAGCGCGGCGAGCATGGCGTCGGCCGCGTCGACGTTCTGGTGCATGAGCGACGCGATCGTGTTCAGCGTGTTGAAGAGGAAGTGCGGCTGGAGCTGCATGCGGAGCACCTGGAGCCGCGTGTGCGCGAGGCGCATCTCGAGCTGGCTCGCGCGCAGCTCGCGCCGGCGGTAGCGCCGGTAGTACTCGAAGGCGTGGTACGCGGCCACGATCGCGACGTAGGCCACGACGGAGCCGGCGAACAGCGCGATGATGTGCTCGGTGAGGGTCCGCGAGAGCGGGGCGTTCGTGGTGCCGATCGCGTGGTCGACGAACGCGGAGAGCACCGCGTGGAGGAGCGCGAAGCCGAGCGCCGCGACGACCTGGATGCCCACCCGCCGCCAGCGGCGGCGCCCGCCGATGCGCCACCGGCGCGCGATGGCGAAGATGAACGGCGAGAGCGCGACCCAGAGGTACCAGCGTGCGAGATGAATCGCGAGCAGCGGCCCGATCGGCGCCGGAACATCCCGGACGCGGAGGTAGGCGTAATGCTGGACCGCGAAGACGATCCCGAACAGCGTGGCGGCGCCGATCATCAGGGTCCACACGTGGAGCCGGGACGCCGACGGCCGCCCGGTGGATTGCTGCTGCCTTCCTTCGGTGACCGACGATGCAACCATGTGTATCGTGTATATGCGTCAGGGCGCGAGGCGCCCGCGTGGGCGCGAGCGAGCGTGCGGTTCGTACATCGGCCTCGGCCGCACGCTCTCACGTTTGCTTAGATGCTCGTGGCCGGGAAAAGGTTACCCGCGCCACGGAGAGGCAGTCACCGAGCTCAGCCGAGCGTTACCCCTGCGATGCGATCGGCGGTGCGGTCACGGTGGGCGCCGGTAGCTCCTCCGCACGAGCCGGATCAGAAACAGCAGCGCCACCGCGTCGATGAAGGCACCGACGGCCCCGACGCTGATGTCGCCGATGATGCCGCCCCCCGCCCCCGCAACGGGAGCGACGCGAGGACGCCGGCGATGAGGCCAACGATGCCCTACGTGAGGATGCTCATGGCGGTCCCGGTGCGCGTGACCATTGTCCGTCGGGGCAACTCGCGTGCCCTGGTCGTGCGAAAGTGCCGAGCTGGCCGCACCTGAGCGTCAGCGCGGCCGGGAGGGCGGGCGCGGTCAGCCGATGGGCTGGAAGTCGGAGAGGTGCTCCTGGATGATCACCCACCTGTCGCCGCGGCGCTGGAACACCGCGGTCCACGCGCCGCCCACGACGTGCGGCATCCCACGCGGGGTGAGGTGCGGGATGCGGTAGGTGGCGGTGAGGACGGCCGCGTCGGGGGCGAGCACATCGATGTGCATGCTCGTCCATTCCCACCGCGGGTCGCGCATGTTCTGCCCGATGTTCTGCCAGAAGGTCTGGATGCTCCGCTGCAGCTGCGGGCGCGTGGTGGTGACCTGCCCCGCGCTGGCGGAGATCACGGCGCCGGTGTCGGGGTAGAGGCTCATCAACCGCTGCACCACGTTGCCCTGCGAGAGGTCGCACGCAGCGACGATGGTGCGGCGGACGGCGCTCTCGATCTCCGAGCGCTCCCTGCTGGTGAGCGGGTGCCCGTCGGCGGGGCGGCATGCGACGAGCGCGGCCGTGGCGAGGAGTAGCAGGGGAGGAGAGCGAAGGCGCATGAGTCCGTCATCGGGGCCGGCGTGCGTGCCTCGCGCGGCGGCGTGGGCGTGTGTACACGAGAAGGGACGCTCTCCGTCACCTTTCGGGGACGGGCACACACTGCTTCGTGCGTCGTTCGCGGTTCGAGCGGTGGCCCGCTTGATGCACGAGCACTCGCGTCCCCTCGAGTAAGCGAAAGTAGTGCCACGCGCGCGATGGCCGTGGTGCGACGAGGGATCCCGGATCTCAGGTAGTCCCACAGGCCGGAGGGGTGCCATGCGCGCGAAGAGGACGGTGGCGATGATGACCGTGGCGATCGCCGCCGTGGCATGCGGCAAGTCGAAGCCCGCGGCGAATGCATCGCTGAACGATCAGCTCCGAAGCGATCTCGACCGGGCCGCGGCCCCGACGTCCGAGATCGTCGCGTCGCGATACCGTGCGACGCAGGTGGTCTCTCCGGTGGAGCTGGGGATGGCGCCGGCCCCGCGTGCGTCGGCCGCGCCGCAGAAGCGCGTGACGCATCGCGCCAAGCCTTCCGCCAAGCCGACGGTCGAGCCGGTCGCCGCCGTGGCGCTCGATCCGTCGCCCACGCCGACCGTCGTCGCGTCGGCGCCGGCGCCCGAGCCGACGTCGGCGGGGACGAGCCCCACGGGTGACGCCACCAAGGCGGGGCAGGAGCCGCATCACGGCGGCGGGATCGGGGGGATTATCGGCGTGATCATCCGCGGCGGCACGATCGGCGACGACGATCATTGCGAGATCCGTCCGCGCGTGCCGATCTCGATCAACTCGCGCATCCCGATCGCGGTGGGCATGCCGCGCGGTCCGCATGGGAGCTGGTAGCGAGACGCGAACCGCGCGCACGGCACCGGTGCGCGCGTCCCTGACACGAGCCAGCTCGCGGCGGAGCCTCACGCGTCCGCCGCGAGCCGGGGCGGGGCAGTCCGGGGGCGGGG
>JADGGM010000520.1 GCA_019689955.1 Gemmatimonadaceae bacterium | reverse complement strand
CCTTGTGATATTTTTCACAAGCTACGGCCGGGGGCGGTTCTGCCTCCCCGCGGCACTCGGCACCGGACTCTCAGCCCTTTCCCTTTTATGGCTTCTGAAACGTCGCTTCGCCCCGCAGAGATCAAGGACATCCTCCTCCGCGAGATCGAAGCCGCCGATCTGCATGAGCTCGATGTCGAAGAGGTGGGGACCGTCCTCGAGGTGAAGGATGGTATCGCCCGCATCTATGGCCTCAACAAGGCCATGGCCGGCGAGATGCTCGAGGTCACCTCGGCGGAGACCGGCGAGAAAGTCGTCGCCCTCGCGCTCAACCTCGAGGAAGACAACATCGGCGCCGTCATCCTCGGCGACTACCTCAAGCTCAAGGAAGGGGATGAAGTCCGCCGCACCGCGCGCGTGCTCGAGGTGCCGGTCGGGCCGGAGCTCATCGGCCGCGTGGTCGACGCGCTCGGCAACCCGATCGACGGGCGTGGCCCCGTCGGCGCGCGGCAGACGCGCAAGGTGGAGTCCGAGGCCCCCGGAATCATCGTCCGGCAGCCCGTGAAGGAGCCGCTCCAGACCGGGATCAAGGCGATCGACTCCATGATCCCGATCGGCCGCGGGCAGCGCGAGCTGATCATCGGCGACCGCGGGATCGGGAAGACGGCGATCGCCGTCGACACGATCCTCAACCAGAAGGGCACGGGCGTCATCTGCGTCTACGTCGCTATCGGGCAGAAGAAGTCGACCGTCGCCGCGACCGTGGAGCGGCTCCGCGAGTTCGGGGCCATGGACTACACCATCGTCGTCGTTGCCTCGGCCTCCGACCCGGCGCCGATGCAGTACATCGCCCCGTACACCGGGTGCGCGATGGCCGAGTACTTCATGTACCACGAAGGGAAGGCCACCCTGTGCGTGTACGACGACCTCTCCAAGCAGGCCGCCGCGTACCGCGCCATCTCCCTCGTGCTCCGTCGCCCCCCCGGGCGCGAGGCGTACCCCGGCGACGTGTTCTACCTCCACTCGCGCCTCCTCGAGCGCGCGGCCAAGATCAGCGAGGATCCGTCGGTCGTCGACAACAAGACCATCTTCAAGCCCGGCGGCTCGCTCACCGCGCTCCCGATCATCGAGACGCAGGCCGGTGACGTGTCGGCCTACATCCCGACGAACGTCATCTCGATCACCGACGGGCAGATCTTCCTCGAGTCCGACCTGTTCAACGCCGGCGTGCGCCCCGCGGTGAACGCCGGTATCTCGGTGTCACGCGTCGGCGGCTCGGCGCAGATCAAGGCGATGCGCTCGGTGGCCGGGCGCCTGCGCCTCGACCTCGCGCAGTACCGCGAGCTGGAGGCCTTCGCGGCCTTCGCCTCGGACCTCGACAAGGCGACCAAGGCGCAGCTCGACCGCGGGCAGCGCACGGTGGAGGTGCTCAAGCAGCCGCAGTACGCGCCGATGCCGGTCGAGCAGCAGGTCATGATCATCTATGCCGTGACCAACGGCTTCCTCGACGATGTGCCGGTGCCCGAGATCCGGGCCTGGGAGGCCGGGTTCCACGAGTTCATGGCGACGCAGTATCCGCAGGTGGGGCAGAAGATCCGCAGCGAGAAGGTGCTCTCCAAGGAGACGGAGGCCGACCTGCGCCGCGGGATCGAGGCGTACAAGGCGTCGCTCGCCAAGTCGCGCCCCGCGGCAGGGGCCGGGGCGGGGGCCCGATGACCCACGACGGCGCACCTCGTTCGCGCATGGTGACGCATGGCTAAGGGTCGCGAGCTCAAGGGGCGCATCCGCACCTTCGAGGGGATGCGGAAGATCACGCGCACCATGGAGATGGTCGCCACCTCGAAGCTCAAGCGCGCGCAGGACCGCGTGGTGGCCGCGCGGCCGTACGCGCAGGCGCTGTCGAGCGTGATCGCCGACCTGTATTCCCCCACGCTCGCCGAGCGCTTCCCGCTCCTCCGGCAGCCGGCGCGCGTGCGGCGCGTGGCAGTGCTCCTCATCACGTCCAACCGCGGGCTCGCGGGGGCGTTCAACTCGAACCTGATCCGCGAGGCGCGGCACCTCCTCGACCGCCTCAAAGCAGAAGGGGCGGAGACGGAGCTGCACATCGTCGGGCGGAAGGGGCTCGGCTTCTTCCGCTACATCGGCGCCACGGTGGCCTCGTCGCGCGTGGACATCGGCGACCGGCCCACGCCGCAGCACGCGGCGGAGCTGGTCGACGGGCTCATGAGCGACTTTGCGGCGGGGCGGTTGGATGCGGTGCACGTGGTCTACGCCAAGTACAACTCGGCGATCTCCACCCCGCCCACCTCGATGCAGGTGTTGCCCGTGGCCCCGCCGCAGCGGCAAGGGAAGGAGCCCGTGCGCGACTACCTCCTCTTCCCGAGCGCCGAGGCGATCCTCTCGGAGCTGCTCCCGCTCTACGTGCGCAACGCGGTGTTCCGCGCGCTCGTGGAGACCGCGGCGTCCGAGCAGGGGGCGCGGCGCACGGCGATGAAGAATGCGACCGACAACGCCGGCGAGCTGCTCAACACGCTCCGCCGCACGTACAACCGCGCGCGTCAGGCCCAGATCACGCAGGAGATCGCGGAGATCGTCGGCGGCGCGGAAGCGCTGAACGGATAACGACTGGCGCCTCACCCTTCGAGATCGCGAAAGGATCGAAACATGGTAGATAAGAACAGCGCCAACATCGGGAAGGTCGTCCAGGTCATCGGGCCCGTCATCGATGTGGAGTTCGAGGCGGAGCACCTCCCCGAGATCTACAATGCGCTCCGCATCGACGCGCAGGCCGAGGGCGGGACGCAGGTGCACCTCGTCGCCGAAGTGCAGCAGCACATCGGGCGCAACCAGGTGCGTGCCGTGGCCATGTCGTCGTCCGACGGCGTGCAGCGCGGGATGGACGTGGTGGACACCGGCGCGCCGATCTCGGTGCCCGTCGGTGAGGCGGCGCTCGGCCGGATCCTGAACGTGCTCGGCGAGCCCGTGGACAACGGCCCCGCCATCCCCGCCGACGTGCCGCGGTGGCCCATCCACCGCCCTGCGCCCCCGTTCGTCAACCTCGAGCCCAAGACCGAGG
>JADGGM010000519.1 GCA_019689955.1 Gemmatimonadaceae bacterium | reverse complement strand
CTCGAGCGCTGCCCCCACCCGGAACCCCGAGTAGGGGGCATACGCCCGCTCCAACGCGGTGGACGCGGCGGCGCGCAACATCTCGATCCCGCGGCGTCCGGGGCTCACGCGCGGATCAGCTCCGGGAGAAAGGACGTCCCCGCCCCGCGGAACGGGACCCCGAGCCACTCGGCGACCGTCGCACCGAGATCGGCGAAGGTGGTCCGCACCCCGATCGGCCCGGGACGCACGGCGGCGCCGAGCGCCAGCACCGGCACGCACTCGCGGGCGTGGTCCGTGGATGGCGTGGTCGGGTCGTTCCCGTGGTCGGCTGTCACGAAGAGCACGTCCTCCTCTCGCAAGGCGGTCTCGATCGCCGGCAGCGCCCGATCGAAGGCGCGGAGCCCTTCATAGAACCCCGCTACGTCGTTTCGGTGCCCCCAGAGCTGGTCGAAATCTACTAGGTTGGCGAAGATGAGCCCACCGTCCACGCGCCGCATGGCACGAAGGATCGCCTCGATCCCGTCGGCGTTGTCCCTGGTGTGCTCCGAGACGATCCCTCGCCCGGCGAAGAGGTCGTCCACCTTCCCGACGCCCACCCTGGGGACCCCGCGCGCCTCGAGCGCGTCAAGGAGGGTTTCCGTGGGGGGGGCGATGGCGAAGTCGCGCCGGCGGGCGGTCCGCGTGTACGCCCCGGCCTCCCCCACGAAGGGGCGCGCGATGACGCGCGAGACGTTGTGCGGGGGGACGAGCATGGCGCGCGCGGTCTCGCACGCGCGATAGAGCTCCTCGACGGGGACGATGCGCTCGTGGGCGGCGATCTGGAAGACCGAGTCGGCGGAGGTGTACAGGATCCACGCCCCGGTCCGCTCGTGCTCGGGCCCGTAGCGCGCGATGATGGCGGTCCCGCTCCCGACGACGTTCCCGATCACCCCCCGCCCAGTGCGGCGCGCGAGCTCGTCGACGAGGCTCGCGGGGAAGCCGTTGGGATAGGTGGGAAAGGGGCGCTCGAGGATGACGCCGGCGATCTCCCAGTGCCCGGTGGTGCTGTCTTTCCCGGCTGACCGGGGCTGCATGAGCCCCCACGCTGCGCGCGGCGCTGGCACGGGTTCCACGCCAAGGAGGGGTCTGATCCGCCCGAGCCCCATGTCCCGGAGGTTCGGGAGATCGAGGCCGCCCACGGCGCGGGCGATGTTCCCGAGGGTGTCGCTCCCCACGTCGCCGTAAGCGGCTGCGTCCGGGGCCTCGCCGATGCCGACGCCGTCGAGGACGATGACGATGGCGCGACGGGGGCTCATGGCTCGTCCCGGTAGTGACGCTCGAGGCGCGGCCGGAGCCCGGTGAGGAGCTCGTACGGCGACAGGTCGGCGAGCCGGGCGACGGTCTCGACGTCGAGGAGCTCGCTCCCGTCGCGCCCGATGAGCGTGACGATGTCCCCGACGTCGCAGGGGACGCCGGTGACATCGATCATGGTCATGTCCATGGTCACGAGCCCGGCGACGGGGACGCGCTGGCCATGCAGCAGCGCGACGCCGCGGTTGCTGAGCGACCGACGATACCCGTCGGCGTAGCCGATGGCGAGTGTGGCGATGCGGCGCTGGGCCGAGACGCGATAGGTGGCGTCGTAGCTGACGCTCTCCCCGGGGAGGGTGGTCCTGATGTCGACGATGGGCGCACGGAGGCGGACCACGGGCTCGGGGTGCACGAGGGCGCGCTCTCCGCTCCCGACGCCGTAAAGAAAGATCCCGGGACGGGCGATGTCCCACGACGAGCGGTGGGTCCGCGCGAGCGCGGCGGAGTTCTCGGCGTGCAGCAGTGGGGGGCGCACGGGGAGCTGGGCAACGGCGTCCCGGAAGCGACGCTCCTGCTCCTCCCGGGACCCGTCGTCGAGCTCGGCGGAGTGGAAGTGGGTGAACGCGCCCTGCGGTGGATTGGCGCGGATGGCGTCGCGAAGGGTGTGGACGTGGTCCCACCGCACGCCGGCGCGGCTCATCCCGGTGTCGATGGCGAGGTGCCAGGGGGCGGTGGTGATCTCACTCCACTCGGTGATGTCGGATGCGGCGCCGAGTGCGGGGGTGAGGCGCGCGTTGCACAGAGC
This sequence comes from Gemmatimonadaceae bacterium, assembly GCA_019689955.1. Lineage (GTDB taxonomy): Bacteria > Gemmatimonadota > Gemmatimonadetes > Gemmatimonadales > Gemmatimonadaceae > JADGGM01. The sequence continues at coordinate 1,003 of JADGGM010000519.1, read as the reverse complement.
GCGGAGATGGCTGCGGTGGACGGGCGTGAAGACGATGATCGGCCGCTCGATCCCGCTCTCGCGCAGCTCGATCCCTTCGGCGATGGTGGCAACGCCGAACCCCCAGGGCGCGAGCGCGTCGAGGGCGCGCGCGACGGCGACGGCGCCGAGTCCGTAGGCGTCGGCCTTGACCATCGGGAGGAGCGCCGCTCCGCGCGCGGCCATCGCGGCTGCGTTGCGGCGTAACGCGCCCAGATCGATCTCGACCCAGGCGCGTGTCATGTGCGGGTGCATTGACGCGTTCTCACTCGGGCGGGTAGTATACCGGCCCGGGAGGAGTGATGCAAGATAAACCAACGCTTGATGATGCGCTCGCGCTCATGCGCGATCTCCGCGAACGCTGCGACTGGGACCGCGCCCAGACGCACGAGTCGCTACGCCCATACCTGATCGAGGAGACGCACGAGCTGGATGATGCGCTGCGCTCGGGCTCGGTCGACCAGATGCGCGAGGAGCTGGGAGATGTCCTGCTCCAGGTGCTCTTCCACTCGGTGATCGCCGAAGAAGATGGGGCGTTCGACGCGCATGATGTGGCGGCGACGCTGATCGACAAGATGCGACGACGGCATCCGCACTTGTACGGCGGCGGGGAGCGGGTGTCGTGGGAGGGGATGAAGGCGAAGACGCGGACGTCGATCGCCGAAGGGCTGCCGATGGGGCTTCCGGCGTTGCACCGGGCGTATCGGCTACAGGAACGAGCAGCGGGAGTGGGATTCGATTGGCCAGATACCGAAGGGCCGGCGCGGAAGGTCGAAGAGGAGCTGCGGGAGGCGAGGGAGAGGCTGGGGAGTGGGGAGCAGGAGAAAGTTCAGGAAGAGCTGGGGGATTTGTTGTTTGCGGTCGTGAATCTCTGTAGAAGAGCTGGGGTGCACCCGGCGCTGGCGCTCGATCGGGCGAACGAGAAGTTCGTCAGGCGGTTTGAGGGGATGGAAAGGCTGGCGAGGGAGCGTGGGATAGTGTCTGT
>JADGGM010000518.1 GCA_019689955.1 Gemmatimonadaceae bacterium | reverse complement strand
GCCCCGAAGAACACCCCCACGATCAGCAACCACGGCTCCGTCCCGAGCTTCCGGTCGAGCCACAGCCCCGCGTACGTGCACAGCGCGATCGTGACCGCCATCTCGAAGCCGAGCCCAACCGCGGACCAACCCGCGTTCGGCCCCCGCGGCCGCGCACCATGGCCCAGTCCGCTTCGCGCATCGCGCCGCTCTTCGTCCCCCATTCGCGCGGCAATCTAGACGCTTGTGAAATTTTTCGCAAGCGACGGGCGACCCTCCACCGATCATATACCGAAGGTGTCCAAGACTTACCAAGTCACTGCCAGTCGAGAACTTACGTGTTACTCGGCTCTTGACGTGTCGTCCCTATGTTGATAACTTCGGCGCCCCGCTCAAATCGTGATCTCGGCCGCTCACGCGGCCGGCCCCCGCTGGTCCGGTGTGCTTCGTCCCATGACCTCCCGACTCGTCATCTGGTTCCTCTGCGCAGGCGCGCTGGCGCTCGCCTGCGGCCCGCACGCCCACCACAACGAGTCGTCTGCCAGTACTACCGACTCCGCTCCCTCACCCCGCACGACCCCGGTCGACGATGACCGCGTCCTCGCCACCTCCGTCAACGTGGCGGTCGACGACGGCATCCGGTTCGCCCTCCACGTCACCAACGTCTCCGATCACGCCGTGGAGCTCGACTTCCCCAGCGGCCAGACGCACGACTTCGTCGTCGTCGACTCGATCGGACGCGAGGTCTGGCGCTGGAGCGATGGGCGCATGTTCACGCAGGCGCTCCAGAACAAGCTCCTCGGGTCCAAGGAAACCGTCACCTACGAGGAACGCTGGCCCGGACGCGGCCGGCGCGGCCACTTCACCGCGCTCGCGGTCCTCAAGAGCACCAACCACCCCGTCGAGGAGCGCGTCGCCTTCACCCTCCCCTGACGTCGCGCGCCCCCCTCGGCGCGCCCCACGCACCGCAACCGATCACGGCTCGTGGCCGGAGTCACCCTCCACTCCCCACGAGCCGTTCCGCATCCAGGCACTCCCCTTGCCGAAGCTCCAGCCTGGTCCGCGCCGCCGCTTCCCTCTCCCGGCCCCGCGGCTAGCTTTTCCTCCTATCCCCACACCGAGACGCACGTGGCGACCCAAGCACGGAGCCCGCACCCTCACCCCCCCAGCGGCGCACGCGACATCGAGCTCCTCGAGCAGCTCGCGCGCGCACGCACGCGCCTCGTCGAGCAGATCGGCCGGCGCATCATCGGCCAGCACGACGTCGTCGACAACCTCGTCGCCGCGCTCCTGAGCGGTGGGCACGCGCTCCTCGTCGGCGTCCCCGGCCTCGCCAAGACGCTCCTGGTGAAGACCGTGGCCGAGGCGCTCGACCTCTCCTTCTCACGCATCCAGTTCACCCCGGACCTCATGCCCTCCGACATCACGGGCACCGAGCTCCTGGAGGAGGACCACGCCACCGGGCGCCGCGTCTTCAAGTACGTGAAGGGCCCGATCTTCGCCAACGCCGTGCTCGCCGACGAGATCAACCGCGCCCCGCCGAAGACGCAGGCCGCGCTCCTCCAAGCCATGCAGGAGCACGCCGTCACCGCCGCCGGGCAGACGCACCCGCTCCCCGAGCCGTTCTTCGTGCTCGCCACGCAGAACCCGATCGAGCAGGAAGGGACCTACCCGCTCCCGGAAGCCCAGCTCGACCGCTTCATGTTCGAGCTGCGGGTCGCCTACCCCTCGGCCGAAGAGGAGGAACGCGTCGTCTCCGCGACGACCAGCGATGAGGAAGCGACCATCACCCCGGTGCTGAGCGCGGCGCAGCTCACGGAGCTCCAACACCTCGTGCGCCGCCTCCCCGCGCCCCCCACGGTCGTCCGCTTCGCCGTCCGCCTCGCCCGCTCCACGCGCCCGGACGCGGCGGAGGCCACGCCGGAGGTGCGCAAGTACGTGAGCTGGGGCGCGGGGCCGCGCGCGTCGCAATACCTCGTGCTCGGCGCCAAGGCAAAGGCCGCGATGGATGGCCGCTCGGTCCCGGATCTCGACGACGTGCGCTCCGTCGCGCTCGCCGTGCTGCGCCACCGCGTGGTGATGAACTTCCAGGGAGAAGCAGAAGGGATGACGCCGGAGCGGCTCATCCACCTCGCCGAGTGACGCGAGGGCGGCCGAACGACCGTATCACTTTCGCTCGGCCGCCATCTCTCCTTCCCCTTCCGGCGCGAGCCAACGGCGCCACCACGGGACGCGCGCGTCGTGGCTCAGCGTTTCATCCACGGCGCGGTGCCACGCGAGCCGCATCTCCGCCGCGTCGGCGAACCGCTCCTCGGGCTCCGGTGCCAGCCCGCGCCGGAGCCACGCCGCGATCGCCGGCGGGTAGTGCGAGAGGTCGACGTCGCGCGAGAGCTGTCGCGCCAGGATCCGGCGCCCGTCCCCCGAGCCGAACGGCGGCGTGCCCGACAGCACGAACGCCGTGATCGCCGCGACCTCGAAGCAGTCGACGGCCGGCGACTGCGGCTCGCCGAGCAGTTGTTCCGGCGCCGCGAACTCCGGCGTCCCGGTCGTCCCGCTCAGCAGCTCCTCCCCCGTCACCTTCGCCACGCCGAAGTCGGTGATCCGCCACCGCCGGTAGCGGTCAATGAGGATGTTCTCGGGCTTGAGGTCGCGGTGGATGATCCCGACCGAGTGCGCGGCCGCGAGCCCATCCAGCACCTGCTCGATCTGCGGCGCGACTTCCGCCAGCGGACGCGGCCCGGCGCGCGCCACGAGCTCGGCCAGCGACCCGCCCTCGGCCAGCTCCATCGTGTACCACGACACCCCCCGTTCGAGTCCCAATCGTAGATCGGGACGATCGCCGGGTGCGCGAGCTGGGCCGCGAGCTGCGCTTCGCGCCGGAAGCGGCGCACGGCGTTCTCGTCGCTCGACACGTGCGGGTGCAGCATCTTGAGCGCGACTTCGCGCTCCAGCGTCAGGTCGCGCACGCGCCACACCGACCCGAATGTTCCGGAGCCGAGTCGCGCCAGCACCTCGTAGTCCTCGCCCGTGGCCCAGCGAAGACGCCCCTCCTCCGTGTCCCCGCCCCCCAATCGCATCGCCGGCGTCGCCCCGCTCACGAAGAT
>JADGGM010000517.1 GCA_019689955.1 Gemmatimonadaceae bacterium | reverse complement strand
TCTTCGTGTCTGGTCCGGACACTTGGTTTCGCTCGCGGCGCGCCGTCGCGCGCCGCGGGTCACGTGTTGGGGTTCACGTCGCGCGCGGACTCCGGGTCGGCGACGTGGTCGCCTTTCGGCACGCCGCCGGGCGCCAGCGGGCCACCTTCGGTGTGATCTTCCTTGTGCCGGGCTTGCTTCCCGTGCCGCCGCCGCTCGGCGACGCCGTCGATGTCCCCCGCCGCTTCCCGCTCCGCGTGTGCCTCGTCGAGCCAGCGGTCCTCGAGCTCGGGGCGCGGGTCGGCGTGGCGGTCGGGTTCGTCCGAGGTGCCCTGGCGGCGACGCCCGGTACCGACGCGCTGCCCCTCCCACTGGCCCCCGGGGCGCGGCTCGCTCGGGTCCTCGCTCCGCCGGCGCGCCGCGTCGCGATCGTCCTCGTCGTCGCGCATGTCATCCTCCTCGTCATCGCCCACGGCGAGACGGTTCACCACCGACTCCACACCGGGAACCCGGCGCGCGACGGTGGCCGCGTGGTGCGCTTCCTCCTCGGTGTCCACCCAGCCGGAGAGCTCGATCACGCCGTCGGCGATCGCGCCGATGTCGATCGCGCGCTCGCTGAGCACCGGATCCTCCTGGAACGCGTCGAGCACCTGCTCCTCGAGCGCGGCCCCGGTGGCGCCGTACTCCTCTTCCTCCTCCTCGCTGAGCTCGTCCTCGGTGTAGTCTTCCCCCTCGTCGCCGAGGTAGCGCCCGTGCTCGGCCTCGTCCTCGAGCTCGCCGAAGCGATTGCGAATGCGCGCGGCGATCCCCGAGAGCCCGCCCGCCTTCTGCGCGACGACTACCCCCACCGCGAAGCCGGCGAGCGCGCCCACGGCGAGGCTGGCCAGGACGCTGCCGAGCGAGGGTTCTTCGTCGCGAATGCGAATCGGTGACATACGCAGACCTGTAGCGGAGGTGATTGCGTAAGGATAACTTAGGCGGGAGCGGCGAGCGAGAGGGGTGCAAGATGGAGGCCACCTCCCGCACACCGCCGACGCACCGATTCACCCCCGACCGACGCATGATCGACCGACCCAACGACGCGCTCACGCTCACGCTCCCCGATGGCTCCACGCGCACCGTCCCGTATGGCACGCTGCCACGCGACGTGGTCGCGTCCATTGGTGCGGGGCTGCTCCGGGCCGCTCTCGCCGTCGAGGTGAACGGCACCGTCCAGGACCTCGTAACGCCGCTGCGCACGGGGGGGACGTTCCGCGTGCTCACCGAGCGCGATGCGAAGGCCCTCGACGTGCTCCGCCACTCGGCGGCGCACGTGCTGGCCACCGCGGTGCGCCGGCTCCGCCCCCAGGCGAAGATCGGCTTCGGGCCGGCGATCGAGGACGGGTTCTACTACGACTTCGAGGTCGACGAGCCCTTCACCCCCGAGGACCTCGCCGCCTTCGAGGCGGAGATGCGGAAGGTTGTGGCGGAGAAGTACCCCTTCGTCCGCGAGGAGGTGAACCGGCAGGAGGCGGAGCGGCGGTTCGTCGATGACCCGCTCAAGCTCGAGCGCCTCGCGGAGCTTGGCGACGACGAGATCATCTCCGTCTACACCGACGGCCCCTTCGTCGACCTGTGCCGCGGGCCGCACGTCCCCGACACGTCGCGCATCAAGCACTTCAAGCTGATGCACACCGCCCCCGCGTACTGGCGCGGCGACGAGCGGCGGCAGCAGCTCCAGCGCATCTACGGGACGGCGTGGTTCACGAAGGAGGAGCTCGACGCGTACCTGCACCGCCTCGAGGAGGCGCGGCGGCGCGACCACCGCGTGCTCGGGAAGGAGCTGGACCTCTTCTCCACGGACCAGCGCGTGGGCGCGGGGCTCATCCTCTGGCACCCGCGCGGCGCGATCGTGCGCAACGAGATCGAGACCTTCGAGCGCGAGCTGATCCTGCGCCACGGGTACGAGCTCGTGTACACGCCGCACGTGGTGAACGAGAAGCTGTTCGAGATCTCCGGGCACCTCGTGAACTTCGCCGAGAACATGTTCGGGCCGATCGAAGTCGAGGGGACGAACTATCGCCCCAAGCCGATGAACTGCCCGGGGCACATCTGTATCTATCAGTCGCACCAGCGCTCGTACCGCGACCTCCCGCTCCGCTTCGCGGAGTTCGGCACGGTCTACCGGTACGAGCGCAGCGGCGTGCTGCACGGGATGCTCCGTGTGCGCGGCTTCACGCAGGACGACGCGCACGTCTTCTGCACCCCCGAGCAGGTGCCCGAAGAGATCGCGCGGCTCCTCGAGCTCGTCGACGAGATGCTCACCGTGTTCGGCTATCCGTACACGATCGAGCTCTCCACGCGTCCGGAGAACGCGCTCGGCACGCCGGAGGTGTGGGAGCGCGCGGAGCGCACGCTGGCGCAGGTGCTCGAGGCGCGCGGCCAGGCGTATACGATCGACGCGGGGGGCGGGGCGTTCTACGGGCCCAAGCTCGACTTCAAGCTCATCGACGCGATCGGGCGGAAGTGGCAGGGGCCCACGGTGCAGCTCGACTTCAACCTCCCCGAGCGGTTCGGCCTCGAGTACATCGGCGCGGACAACGCGGCGCACCGTCCGGTGATGCTGCACCGCGTGCTGGTCGGTTCGATGGAACGGTTCGTCGGGGGGCTCATCGAGCACTACGCCGGCGCGTTCCCGCTCTGGCTCGCGCCGGAGCAGCTCCGGGTCATCCCGATCACCGACGAGGTACGCGACGCCGCGGCCGCGGTCGCTGCGCGCGCGAAGGAGGCGGGGCTCCGCGTGCTCCTCGACGACCGCGCGCAGACGCTCAACTATCGCATCGCCGAGGCCGAGCGGCTCAAGACGCCGTACATGGCGGTGATCGGGAAGCGGGAAGTGGAGGCGGGGACCGTGGCGCTGCGCGAGCATCGGTTGGGGCGCACGCAGAAGCCGCAGATCCTGGGCGTCGACGAGCTCCTCGCGCGTCTCACGCACGAGGTCGCGACGCGCGCGCTCCCCGGCGCGCACGGACCGGCCGCCGGGAGCGGGGCGCAGGCCGCCGCCGACTGATGTTCGGCGCGGGCGGCGCGGGGCGCCCCCCCCCCCACCGGCCCCGCGCAACGCGC
>JADGGM010000516.1 GCA_019689955.1 Gemmatimonadaceae bacterium | reverse complement strand
CGATCGGGGTGCAGCTCTACACCGTGCGCTCCCTCATGGCGCGCGACGTGGAGGGGACGCTGGCCGCGCTGGCGGAGATCGGCTACCGCGAAGTGGAGCTTGCCGGGCTCTTCGGCCTGAGCGCCAAGGCGATGCGCGCGCTCCTCGACCGGCACGGGCTCGCGGCCCCGTCGAGCCACATCTCCCTGGACGACATCCGCCATCGCTGGTCCGCCACGCTCGACGACGCCGCGGCGCTCGGCCAGCAGTTCATCGTCTGCCCGTGGATCGGCGAGCCGGAGCGGACCGTCGACGGCTACAAGCGCGTGGCCGCGGAGCTCAACGCGGCCGCCGACACGGCGCGCCGCGCGGGGATCCAGCTCTGCTACCACAACCACGACTACGAGTTCGCGCCGATCGGGGGCGTGCGGCCGTACGACCTGCTGCTCACCGAGTGCGATCCGACGCTCGTGGGGATGGAGCTGGACCTGTACTGGATCGTGAAGGCGGGCGGGGACCCGCTGCGCTACTTCGCCGACTACCCCGGCCGCTTCCCGCTGCTGCACGTGAAGGACATGGCGCGCGACGGCTCGATGGTCGACGTGGGGGCGGGGACGATCGACTTCCGGCCGATCTTCGCGCACGCGGCGCAGGCGGGGGTGCAGCACGCCTTCGTGGAGCACGACGAGCCGCCGTCGCCGCTGGCGGACGTGCGCGCGAGCTACGCGTACCTGCGCACGATCGGGCGCTGAGCGCCGCGGGGCGCGGCGCGCTCAGAGCGCGCGGATCAGCGCATCGAGCTGCGCCGCGGAGGGCACGGTCCCCTGCGCGAGCCGCGGGGAGCCGCCTCCGCGTCCCCCGGCCGCGGTGAGCGCCGCGCGGAGCGTGCGCGCGGCATCGATCCCGGAATCCTCGGACGCGGCGAGGAGCACGGTGGGGGGCGCGTCGATGGCGCCGATGAAGATGGCTCTGGGGAAGGCGCAGAACGCCTGCGCCATGGGGCGCAGGGCGTCGAGCGAGCCCGTGGCGCGCCGCTCGACGACGCGGCGGATGCCGGACGCATCGGGGGAGGCGGCCTCGTAGCGTTCGCGGGCGCGGTACGCCGCCAGCTCGGTGTCGAGCTTCTTCGCGAGCCGCTCGGCCTCTTCGAGGCGCTCGGCGTGGGTGCGCACGAGCGCGGGGAGCTCGTCGAGCGAGGTGGAGAGCGACTGCGCCATCGCGGCGAGCGCGTCGTGGTCCGCGCGGGCGCGCCGCACGGCCCGGCCGCCGCACACGAACTCCACGCGCAGCGCTCCGCGCACGCGCTCGGTGCGGCGGATGAGGATGGGGCCGATCTCCCCCGTGGCGCGGACGTGCGTGCCGCCGCACGCGCTGCGGTCGATCCCGTCGATGGTCACGATGCGGAGCGTGCCGCCGCGGTCGGGCGCTTTGCGGAGGCCGGTGGCGGTCGCGGCGTCTTCGAAGGAGACGTGCAGCGGGCGGTTCTCGAACACGAACGCGTTCGCGTGCTCTTCCGCCGCGAGGAGGCGGTCGGGGCCGAGTGCCGGGGTGTCGAGGTCGAGCGTCGAGACCTCCGCGCCGAAGTGGACGCTCACCGTGGGGGCGCCGAAGCGGTCGGCGAAGACGGCGGAGAGGAGGTGCTGCCCCGAGTGCTGCTGCATGTGGTCGAAGCGGCGCGCCCAGTCGATGCGCGCGTCGACGTGCTCGACGTCCGCGGGGAGCGGCGTCGCGAGCACGTGGGCGATGCGGTCCCCCTCGTCGATCACGTCGACCACGGCGGCGCCGGCGAGCGTGCCCGTGTCGAACGGTTGGCCGCCGGAGGTCGGGTAGAACGCGGTCCGGTCGAGGTAGATGCGGCGGTCCGCATCGGCGCGGGCCACGATGCGGGCGTCGAAGTCCGTGAGGTAGGAGTCGGTGTAGTAGAGCCGCGTGGTCATGGGCATCGAGGGGCGCTCGGGTGCGCGGCGCGGTGGCGGTCCTGTGCCCCGGCCGTATCTTCTACCGCCAAGATAGCACCCCTCGCGCTCGTTCGCCGTCGCCCGTCACACTTCACCACGAGGCGCTGCCATGACCGCGGTCCGGCTCAAGCTCTCCACGATGATGTTCCTCGAGTACTTCGTGTGGGGCGCATGGTTCGTCACCATGGGGACGTACCTCGGCGCCACATTGCGGTTCGACGGGACGCAAGTCGGGCTCGCGTATGGCGCCACCGCGATCGCGGCATTGATCTCTCCGTTCTTCGTGGGGATGATCGCGGACCGGTTCTTCGCCACCGAGCGGATCCTGGCTCTCCTCCACCTCCTCGGCGGCGGGGTGCTGTACTACGCGTCGACGCTCACGACGTTCGGCCGGTTCTACCCCGTGCTGATCGGCTACGCGCTGTGCTACATGCCCACCCTCGCGCTCACGAACTCGATCTCGTTCGACAACATGCGCGACCCCGCGCGCGAGTTCCCGATGGTGCGCGTGCTCGGGACACTCGGGTGGATCGCGGCCGGGATCGTCGTCGGCCGACTCGGCCTCGAGGCGACGGCGGTTCCGTTGCGCATCGCGGCCGGTGCGTCGATCGTGCTCGGGCTCTTCTCGCTCGCCCTCCCGCATACGCTGCCGCACGCGGCCGGGAGCGCGATCCGCGTGCGCGACGTGCTTGGGCTCGATGCGCTCTCGCTCATGCGAGACCGGTCGTTCGCGACGTTCATCCTGGGGTCGCTGCTGCTCTGCATCCCGCTGCAGTTCTACTACGCGTTCACGAACCTCTTCCTGAACGAGATCGGGGTGCGCGAGGCGGCGGCGAAGATGACGATCGGCCAGATGTCGGAGCTCGGCTTCATGCTCGCGCTCCCGTGGTTCCTCCGCCGCCTCGGCGCGCGGCGCATCCTGCTCATGGGGATGGCGGCGTGGACGCTGCGATATCTGGCCTTCGCGTACGGGAACGTGGGCGCCGGCGTCTGGCTACTCTACGCGGGGATCGCGCTCCACGGGGTGTGCTACGATTTCTTTTTCGTGACGGGGCAGATCTACGTGGACGAGCGCGCGAGCGTGGCGATTCGCGCGGCGGCGCAGGGGTTCCTGGCGTTCATCACGCAAGGGGTGGGGCTGCTCATCGG
>JADGGM010000515.1 GCA_019689955.1 Gemmatimonadaceae bacterium | reverse complement strand
GATTTGTAGGTGCGTCTCGTGGGCTCGGAGATGTGTATTAGTGACAGCGGCGGAGCTTGAGTCCTGGGGGGTAAGTGAGTAGGATTCAAGCACATAGAGTGCGGCCAGGTAGCTCAGTTGGTAGAGCAGCGGACTGAAAATCCGCGTGTCGGCGGTTCGATTCCGTCCCTGGCCATCAGTGGTTTTTCAGAGGGAAAATCGCGCTGAAAACGACGAAACCGCCCGGTCTTCGGACCGGGCGGTTTTTTCGTGCCTGAGGACGTAACTGAGGATACCCCTGAGGAGATTAGGGGTGGGTGGCTGCCCCCGCTGCGCCTGCCCCGGGGTTGCGCGGGGCGCGGCGGCACCGGTACGCTCCGAAGGAGCGTACCGAAACTGGAATGCACGGCGGAACCGAGCGCCCGGGTGCACCGGAGCATTGGTAGCGTCACCCGCCACGATGACGTAGCCGATGTTGGGTGAGTGTGCACTGGCGCTGACACCGGAGTTGTTACGACGCATGGGTACGCCTATACTGCTAGCGCATCCCTTGCGACGCGACGCATGGCGCGTCGCCGTCTGCCACCTCAGCGCCGAGGGGCTACGTGCCCTCCGTTTGGCGACCTGCCTTCACCGGGCCTCTGACCATGCACACGGTAGGGCAGATCCTCGACCCATTCGCCATGCAGCTTGGTGCGCGGGGCAGGCGAACGGGGGTCGCGCCATGGCGGCCGGCGCTTTGCAGCACGATCACAGAACTCTGCGAAAATGTGTTCGATCACGCCGACTGTCACGAGGGTTGGATTGCAGCGCAACGGTACCCAACGGCAAGAACTTTGTGAGGGTTGGCATTGCCGACGCAGGGCGCGGCATCCGAGCCAGCCTAACCCCAGAGCACCCCGACCTCGCGACGCTGCGGGATGGCGCAGTGCTCCACCGAATGATCGAGCAGGGCCTCTCAAGTCGGACGAGCGGCAGCAGAGGCATGGGATATTTCGTGCTGCGGCGAGCGGCACGCCGACTTGATGGCTCGTTTTATCTTCGCTCGGGTGGCGGGGCAGTGCAGCAACTGCGACGACGTGCGCTTGAGGCAGTCGAAGGGCTTGTGCCGTGGCGCGGAACCCACCTTGAGATCTCGCTCACCTGTGCGTGACCGGGGAAATCTAGAACCTATCCCAAAAACATTGCTTGACGCAGCAGGATGTGAATGCCGCCGAGCTGCACGAAACCCAGGTAGTTCTCGACCTTCACTGCCCACCGACTACCGATCCGACGGAAGTTATGCAGCCAGGCCATCAGCCTCGCGATCGTCCATCGGCGCCGGTAGCGGCGCCAAGGCCGACCAGCTTGCGACTTCGTACGGCGGTTCTCCCGGTTCGGCGCTAGCCGCTCGACTCCCCTCTCGGCCAGCCGGGCATCGAGCGGATCAGAGTCGTAGCCCTTGTCCCCGATCAGTCGCTCGGGGAGAGAACCGACACATCGACGGGAGAGTCCCGCTGCAACACGCGTGACCTCCGCTGCCGAAGCAGCTGCAACGTCAACGGCGAGAGGAAGACCAGCGCCGTCGGCCACTGCCATGATCTTGCTCCCTTTCCCCCGGCGAGTGGGCCCGACAGCGCGGCCCCCGTGTTTGCTGATGCGAAGGTCGCATCGACGAAGCACTCGCTGAGGTCCAAGCCGCCGCGCTCCTCGAGGTCGTCGGCCAGTGCCGTGAGGATCTCTTCAAACACTCCCGTCTCCCCCCAGTCTTGGAAGCGCCTGTGACAGGGCGACTTGGTGCCGTAGCGTCGGGGCAGGTCCTCCCACGGCGCTCCGGTGCGCAGGATCCAGAGCATGCCGTCGAGGAGCTTGCGGGTATCCGCCCAGGGGCGGCCACGGCCGTCTGCCCGGCGAGAAGGCTCTGGTATGAGCGGCTGAAGAATCGACCACTGCTGATCGGTCACATCCATCGGGGTGCTGCCTACTTCTCCATCGGGGTGCTGCCTACTTCGGGGCCAACGCCAACGACTGCAACAACACCCGAAGTGCTACACTCCATTTATGGGATAGGTTCTGTCGTCGAACGGCTCGGCAGCGACGAGGATGGGCCGGGCTGGGATGAGATAACCGATCTGATGCTCCCGGCAGACGAGGTGGATGCCGTGCTGGTGCTCCTGACCGGCGTCATTGCCCAAGCACAGCGAGATGGTGTGCCGCCCCCAGTCGGGGCACTGCGACGAGCGACTCGGCGAGCGCCTCAGGTCGCATCGGGCGCAGTACGAGAGTGACGCGATTGACCCGCTGCTCGATTCACTCCTGACCCTCCTTCTCTCGCCGTGCACCTCGACACTCGGCGACACGCTCTGGAACGAGCATCCCTGGGACGAGCGTCGACGGTCGGTGCCGCCTGCCTTCTTCGAGACCGGAATCTAATCTACGGCTGCCGGAGTGAGTGCTGCCGGATGCCCTGCGTGATGCAGTCGGCGGCGATGCGGACGACCGCCGGCTCCTGCGGGTTCTCGGCGACGGCGCTCGCGAGCGTGCCCGCTCGAGCCGCTGCCGGCCGATGCCGCGGCTCGAGCGTCACCGGGACGCCGCGGTCGTCGACCGAACCCAGCGGGCAGCCCGACGTGAGATCGGCCTGGCTGAGTTCTGCGAACGTCATGTACCGGTCGACCATCAGCTGCTCGACGAGGATGATGAAGCTCGCCTCGCGCCACGCTCGTGGCGCCGCGGTCGCCGGCGACCTCCAGTGCCGCCGCGAAGAGCTCCCTGTCGCGCACGTTGAACCCGACCACTTGGACCGGGGCGAAGTGGGCGGTGTCGGGGTCGTGGCGGAGCTGGCGCAGCGCCGCGGCCTCGCGGCGCCGGATTCGGGGCAGGCCGGGATCAGGTCCCACGCCCACTGCGTCTTTGGTCCGGGCTCGCCGGTGCGGATCGTCTGCGCCGCGAGCCGACAATCATTGCGCAGCTTCACGCTGTCGGGATTCGCCCGGGCCCGAAGTCCTGCTGTCAGCGATCGCGTGAAATTGGCTCTGCGCGGAAGTTGGTGATCGGGCGGCGCTCCTCGCTCGGGGCGCGCGTCCCCCGCCTCACGCGACGTGGAGGACGCGTTTGCGCGGGAGGGCGA
>JADGGM010000514.1 GCA_019689955.1 Gemmatimonadaceae bacterium | reverse complement strand
GGCCGGACCGGTCCCCCCTCACCCCCACTGCGCGCAAGAGGTACGGGGCCACTCGCCCCTGGTGCATGAGTGCGTACCCGGCACTATCTTGGCCCATGGCGCCCTCCCGGGACGCCGGGCTCGGCGCACCGGGCGGCGTCCCACAACGTCAGCGCCCACACGCACGTTCCTTAAGGTCGGGCAGCCACCGTTCGACGAGCACGTCACGGGATCGGGCTCCCTCTGCGCCCACAGGAGAAGACTGGAATGCCACGACCGCACCCCCGTCGGATCGCGACCCCGCTCCTTGCCGCGCTCGTCGCCGCGGCGGGGAGCGGCATGGCGCACCGGGCGGCCGCACAGGCCGTGCCGCAGGCCGCCGCCACCCCGAGCGCGAGCAACATCGCCGCCCTCGCCAAGGCACGCGCCGACAGCGCACGCCACCTCTTCACCGAGGCCGACGTGCGCTTCATGACCGGGATGATCAGCCACCACGCCCAGGCCATCCTCATGGCCGGCTGGGCCCCCACGCACGGCGCAAGCCCATCCGTCCGCACGCTCTGCGAACGGATCATCAACGCCCAGCGCGACGAGATCGTCACGATGCAACAGTGGCTCCGTGACCGCGGCCAGCCCGTCCCCGAGCCGTCCCCGCACGGGATGAAGATGACGATGAACGGCGCCGAGCACACGATGCTGATGCCCGGCATGCTCACCGACGCGCAGCTCGCCCAGCTCGACTCGGCGCGGGGGCCGGAGTTCGACCGCCTCTTCCTCACCTTCATGATCCAGCACCACCGCGGCGCCATCGCCATGGTGAAGGACCTGTTCGACACGTACGGCGCGGCCCAGGACGAGCTCGCGTTCAAGCTCGCCTCGGACATCAACGCCGATCAGACCACCGAGATCGCGCGCATGCAACGCATGCTCATCGCGCTGACGCTCGCCAACGATTCGCTGTGATGCTCCGTCGTCCGATGTCCGTCTCTCTTTCGCACAGGCTGCTCCATCCGAGGAACCCACACATGACCCTCGTCTCTCGCCCCGGCCGCGCGGGCGGGCAACGGACCGCCATGCCGTTGCTCGGGCTCCGCCTCCTCGCCCTCTCGCTCCTCGCGGCATGCACGCACGCGACCTCTGCCTCGCTCGAGACGGCGCCGTCGCCCGTCGGCGGCTACTCCGCCTCGGAGCCCAAGCCCGATCCACGGGTCGGTCTCCGCGCGGGGCTCATGGACGCCGGCGAGGCCGCGTGGAACCTCCGCGTCCTCTCGAAGACGCCCCCGTCGCCGCAGTTCGTGGGGATCACCAACTCCGACCTCGCGTTCCTCGGCAAGTACGCCATTCAGGGGAACTACAACGGGTTCCAGGTGTGGGACATCAGCGACCCGAGCCACCCCGTGCTGGCCACGGGCTACGTCTGCCCCGCCTCGCAGAGTGATGTCTCGGTCTACAAGAACCTCCTCTTCGTCTCCGGCGAAGGGCTCTCCGGCCGCCTCGACTGCGGCACGGAAGGGGTGAAGGACACCGTCAGCACGGAGCGGCTGCGCGGGCTCCGCATCTTCGACATCAGCGACATCCAGCACCCGCGCAACGTCGGCAACGTGCAGACGTGCCGCGGCTCGCACACGCACACGGTGCTCGTCGACCCCACCGACACCGCGAACGTCTACGTCTACATCTCGGGCTCGGCCCGCGTGCGCTCGCCGAGCGAGCTGCCGGGGTGCTCCAGCGCGCCCCCCGACCAGGACCCCAACACCGCGCTCTTCCGCATCGAGGTCATCAAGGTCCCCCTCGCGCACCCCGAGCAGGCCGCGATCGTGAGCTCGCCGCGCATCTTCAACGGCCTCGTCGCCCCGCCGCACCACGGCAGCGCGCCGGCTGACCGCGAGGCGATCGAGGCGGCGAAGGCCAAGGGCGCGTTCACCGCCAACCTCCTCGGCGACGAAGTGATCATCCCGCCGCGCATCGTCCGGCCGCTGCTCGACAGCGTCGTCAAGGCGCGCGGCGGAACGGGGGAGGCGACGGCCGCGGACAGCGCCGCGCTCCGCGCCGCGCTCCCCGGGATCATCGCCAAGATGGTCGGGATCCAGCAGACGAACGGCCCGCGCCCCGGCCCCACGCAGTGCCACGACATCACCGTGTACCCGGCGATCGGCCTCGCCGGCGGCGCCTGCGAGGGGTACGGCCTCCTCCTCGACATCAGGGACCCCGCGCACCCCACGCGGCTCCAGGCGGTCTCCGACTCCAACTTCTCCTACTGGCACTCCGCCACGTTCAACAACGACGGGACCAAGGTCCTGTTCAGCGATGAGTGGGGCGGCGGCGGGCAGCCCAAGTGCCGCGCGAGCGACCCGCGCGAGTGGGGCGCGGACGCGATCTTCACCATCGTCAACGGCCGGATGCAGTTCCAGAGCTACTACAAGCTCCCCGCCCCGCAGACGGAGCACGAGAACTGCGTGGCCCACAACGGCTCGCTCATCCCGATCCCGGGACGTGACGTGATGGTGCAGGCGTGGTACCAGGGGGGG
The DNA here is from genome assembly GCA_019689955.1 of Gemmatimonadaceae bacterium. Taxonomy (GTDB): domain Bacteria; phylum Gemmatimonadota; class Gemmatimonadetes; order Gemmatimonadales; family Gemmatimonadaceae; genus JADGGM01. The sequence goes on along the minus strand of JADGGM010000514.1, from coordinate 589 downwards.
ATCTCGGTGTTCGACTTCACCGACGCCGCCCACCCCCACGAGATCGCCTTCTTCGATCGCGGGCCCGTGGACTCCACGCGGATGGCCGGTGGCGGGTCGTGGTCCGCGTACTGGTACAACGGCGTCATCGTGAGCTCCGAGATCGCGCGCGGGCTCGACATCTTCGAGCTGACGCCGAGCGAGTACCTCTCGCAGAACGAGATCGACGCGGCGAAGTCGGTGCACTTCGACTACTACAACACGCAGGGGCAGCCCAAGTTCGTCTGGCCGCCGAGCTTCGCGCTCGCGGGCGCGTACGTCGACCAGCTCGAGCGCTCAAAGGGGCTCTCGAGCGACCGGATCGCCGCGATCCGCGCCGCGCTGGCGAGCGCGAAGCAGGCCTCCGGCGCCGCGCGCCGGAGCGCGCTCACGCAGCTCGCCTCGCAGATCGATGGCGACGCCGGCGGCTCGCGCGACGCGGCCAAGGTCCGGACCCTCGCCGCCGCCGTGCGCGACCTCGCCGCGGCCAACTGAGCGCGGCGCCCTCCACGCCGGTCACGAGCGCCGGGGGGGGGGGGGGCGGCGGGGGCGGGGCGCGGCGCGGCGGCGG
>JADGGM010000513.1 GCA_019689955.1 Gemmatimonadaceae bacterium | reverse complement strand
TAACGATCACGGGAACGCCGAGCTCTCCGATCGAGTGCGCGAGCTCGAGGAGCGCGGCGTTCGCCGACCCCTCGCTCGGGTCGGCGAGCGCGCGGAAGACGCGCGCGTACATCTGCCCGTAGCGCCCGGCGTCGGTGCGCAGCTCGCGCACCACGCGCCGCGAGTACACGATGTAGGTCCCGAGGACCAGGGCGAGCAGAGCCGCGAGGATGACGACCGGCGCGCCGCGGCGCATGCGAGTCAGGCCAGGACGTCGACGCCGAGGTACGGGCGGAGCGCCTCGGGCACCGTCACGGTGCCGTCAGGCCGCTGGTAGTGCTCGAGCACGGCGATGATGGTCCGGGGGAAGGCAAGCCCCGAACCGTTGAGGGTGTGCACGAAGCGCGGCTTCTCCCCCGGCCCCGGGCGGTAGCGGATGTTCGCCCGCCGCGCCTGAAAGTCCGTGAACGTAGAGCACGACGACACCTCGAGCCACTTCCCCACCCCGGGCGCCCACACTTCGAGGTCGTACGTCTTGGCGCTCGAGAAGCCGGTGTCCCCCGCGGCGAGGAGGACGACCCGGTATGGGAGCCCAAGCCGCTGCAGCACGGCCTCGGCGTGCCCGGTGAGGAGCTCGAGCTGCGCCGGGGACTCCTCGGGGACCGAGTAGCGTACCAGCTCGACCTTGTCGAACTCGTGCACGCGGATGAGCCCGCGCGTGTCCTTCCCGTGCGCGCCGGCCTCGCGGCGGAAGCAGGGGGAGTACGCGGTCATCGCCTTGGGGAGCGCGCTCGCGTCGAGCACTTCGTCGCGGTACAGGTTCGTGACCGGGACCTCGGCCGTCGGGATGAGAAAGAGGTCGTCGGTCGCGGCGTACGCGTCCTCCTCGAACTTGGGGAGCTGCCCGGTGCCGGTCATCGAGCGGCGGTTCACGAGGAAGGGGACCCACACCTCCTCGTAGCCGTGCTCCCGGGTGTGCAGGTCGAGCATGAAGCTCATGAGCGCGCGCGTGAGACGCGCCCCGAGCCCGCGCAGCACGACGAACCCCGATCCGCTGATCTTGGCCCCGCGCTCGAGGTCCAGGATCCCGAGCTTGGCCCCGACCTCCCAGTGCGGGCGCACGCCGTCGCTCGGCCGCGGCTCCCCCCACGTGCGGACGACGGTGTTGGCCTCCTCCCCCCCGTCGGGGACGTCGGGGAGCGGGATGTTGGGGAGCTCGTACTGCAGCCGCTCCAGCTCCGACATCGCGTGGTCGTATTCCCGCTCCAACGCCGCGATCTCGTCGCCGAGCGCACGCGTCTCGGCGATCAACGCCTCCGCGTCTTCCTTCGCCTTCTTGCGGCGCGCGACCTCCTGGCTGGCCGCGTTCCGCGCCGCCTTGCGCTCCTCGATGCGCGCCAGGAGCGACCGCCGCTCGCGGTCGAGCCCCTCGGCCCGGTCGATGAGCGGGCCGGCCACGTCGAGGATCTGCCGGCGGCGCATCCCCTCGCGAAGCGCCGCAACGTTGTCGCGCAGGAGCTTGAGATCGTGCACGGCGCTAGAAGGTTGGGATCCCGTCGGCGAACGAGAGGAACCCGCAGTTCGGGTCCACCCGCATGCGCAGATAGATCGTGTTCCCCTGCGGGTTGCTGATCGGGTCGTACACCGACGTGTTGATGCTGTCGATGACCATCTTCGCGTAGATCACCTGCCGCGCCGAGATCAACTGCGCCGTGCACCCCGACGCCACGGAGAACGCCTGGAGCAGGAGCACGTCGCCGGGCTTGATCCGCACCGCGGTGCTGTCGTCGTACCCCGTCGTGGGCGCCTGCGTGATCGACTCGTAGGACCGCGCCGTGTCCTTGATGATCCCCGTGCTGCCGAACGGCCCCACCACGCGCGGCGGGAGCGCGTAGGCGGCCCGCGTCCCCGTGCCGTCATCGTGGATGTCGAAGACGATGTCGTAGACGTGCCCCGCGTCCGCCCCGGGATCGGTGCGCACCGCGCGCGGCACGAACAGGTTCACCGCCGTCGGGAAGCTCGCCGGCGCGCCGCTCAGCCCATAGACGACGAGCGTGTCCTCGATCGTTTCCGTGAACGCCTTGACCGCGAAGGGGTCGCTGCACCCCGTGGACGCCGCCACGGCGAGCACGCCCAGGCAGAAGGTCAGCAGTCGTGCCGTCATGTACCTGCGAGGGGAAGAAGGTGAGGCCTCTGCGCACTCAGCGTACACCGGGAATCTACAAAAGTGACGCGCCCGGCGAAACGCTCGCCCCCGGCACGCGCGACGACGCCCAACCGATTCTCCTCGCTTGACTTCCCCGCCACGGCGGTCTAGCTTCGCTGCACCCGAAGATGGAGAGGAGATGCCCACCATACGCGATCTCGTCGGCGTGCTGCGCCAACGCGAGGGTGTCGACGCGGCGATCGTGCTCGGCCGTGACGGCCTCCTGATCGACAGCGAGACGGCGCCGAGCGTCGATGCGGAGAGCATCGCCGCGCTCATCCCGTCCATCGTCACCGCGGCCGACGAATACGGCGGGCACGATGGACGCGGTGCGCTGACGACTGCCATCCTCGAGTTCGCGCACGGGATCGCTATCATCTCGGTGCTGTCGAGCGACGCCATCCTGTTCGTCCTCGCCCGCCAGAACGCCAACCTGGGGAAACTCCTCTTCGAGCTTCGGCGCAATCGCGAGAACATCGCCGCGCTGGTCTGACGGATGGTCCAGGAGACGGAACGCCTCCACGTCCTCGTCGCCGATGACGAGCCGCACATCGGGCGCATCATCAAGATGAAGCTCGAGCAGGGCCCCTTCACCGTCACGCTCGCCTACGATGGCCAGGAAGCGCTCGACGCCCTCGCGGCGGACCCCGACATCGCCCTCGTCCTCCTCGACCTCATGATGCCCCAGCTCAGCGGGCTCGATGTCCTCGCGCGCATGCGCGCCGACGCGCGCTGGAAGGACGTCCCCTGCATCATCCTCACGGCCGCGGGGCAGGAGCAGCACCACCGCCAAGCGCTCGCCCTCGGTGCGAGCGAGTTCCTCACCAAGCCGTTCAGCCCCAAGAAGCTGTACGCGCGCGCCGCCGAGCTCGTGGGGATCCGGTCCGAGGAGATGGGGGCGGGCGACCGTTGAGCCGCTGGGTCGTGGTGC
>JADGGM010000512.1 GCA_019689955.1 Gemmatimonadaceae bacterium | reverse complement strand
CTGGGTCGCGGTGGTGTGGCGGTCCACGGCGTATCGCCCGCCCGGCGCGACGGTGACGACGTGCGTCCCCGGCTGCGGCGTCAGCCGCGTCCCCGCCCCAGCGGCGCGCAGTGGGTACCGGTAGAGCTGCCGCTCCATGGGGGTGGGCGCGGCCTCGATGGTGTACACGAACCCGCGCGACTCATCCACGCCGGCGATCGCGATCGCGTCCACGCTGTCGCGCGTGACGGGACGCACGAGGGTGCCGTCGCGCCGATACAGGTAGTACCGCCGCCACCCGCTCCGATCGCTCGGCCACAGGAACATCGCCCCCCCGGCGAGCCACGTGGGGGTGGCCACGTCCACCCACGCCGCGCTGCGCTCCGAGAGGACGAGGCGCGTGCCTCCCGTCGCCGCGCTCGCCATGAGGAGGTCGATCCGGTTCTGCAGCCGGGGGAGCCGCACGAGGAGCACGCTGTCGCTCCCCACCCACTCCACCCGCGCAACGTAGCCGCCGGTCGCGCTGCTCGTGTCGGTGCCGAGGTCCATCCACGTCGTCCCCCCGGGCGCGCCGTCGGGTCCCACGGCGACGACGCCGATCCTCACGCTCGAGTTGGGAGCGCCGGCCTTCGGGTAGCGGAGCGGGATCACCTCGGGATAGAGCGCGCTGTCGTTGAGGAGCGGGTAGACGGGGACGTTGCGCTGATCGAAGCGCCAGAAGGCGATGTGCCGCGAATCGGGGCTCCAGCGGAACGCGTTCCGCAGGTCGAGCTCCTCCTCGTACGCCCAATCGGTCGTCCCGTTAATGATCAGCTCGCTGCCGTCCGTCGTCAGCGCGTGCTCCCGCCCCGTGGCGAGATCGGTCACGTAGAGGTTGTTGTCGCGGACGAACGCCACCTTCCGCCCGTCGGGGGAGAAGGTGGCGAACATCTGCAAGCCCGGCGCGCGAGAGAGCGGGGTCACGCGCCTGGTCGCGAAGTCGACGACGTGGTACACCCCTCGGGTGTTGCGGCGCCAGACGCGCACGGAGTTGTGGAAGAGGAGCGCCCTGGCGCCGTCGGCTGAGAGGGAGAAGCTCTCGATCGCGATGCGCTCCCCGTGCTCGTCCACGAGATCCGCAGCCGCGGCGAGCACCGTCGCCGCCCCCGTCGCCGCATCCACGCGAACGATCGCTCGCCCCCCTGCAGGATCGGGGCGCGTCGTCACGTACGCGGTGCCCCCGGCCAGCCAGTGCAGCTCCGGGGTGGGCGCGCTGGCGAGCTCGGAGCGGGCGAAGATGCGGTCCACGGAGAGCGTGCCCGAGCCGTTCTGGGCACGAGCCGATCCGCCGAGCAACAGCACCGCCGCGAGGGCGGTAGGCAAGTGGCGCATGTGACGTGGGTGAGGACTGCGAATTCTAGCTCGCCGGGCGGCTCGGGTGCCACCCCACACCGCGCGGCTATCGAATGAGCCCGCGGTACAGGAATCGCTCGATCGGCGGGAGCACCCGCCAGACGAACCGCGCGTTCGCGATGCGCCGGAGGGTCGGGGTGAGCGCCATGAGGCGTTCCGAGCGCCGCACGCACCGCGCGAGGCCCTGGGCGATGTCGTGACGCCCCGCGGCGATCGCGTAGGGACGGATCTCGCGGAGCGCGGCGATCGTCCCCGGGGTCGGGCCCCAGATGTCCTGCACGCGCCGCACGTCGAACGCCCCCGGCGGGAAGGTCGTGCATCGGTCGAGCACCCCGAGCACGGCGAGGGCGGTCATGGTGCGATAGCACTTCGCGCACGCCCCGCAGTTCCGCGCGGACGCGACGCGCCAACACACGTGGAGCGTCTCGAGCGCCACGGGCCAGTCAGCGAGGAAGCGCGTCTTCTCCATGCGGGAGAAGCCGGCCCCGTCGTGCACGATGCGCATGCGGCTCGTGGAGAAGAGCCCGTCGGTCATCGGGTGCGAGCCGAGCGGGGTGAGGTCCGTGTACGGGTTCGACGAGGCGACGAGCACCTTGCGCCACCGCGGTTCGAGGAGGAGCGCCACGGCCGCGAGCGCGGGCCCGTGCGCCACGGCCCGCCAGTCGAGGAGCCGCGCACGCGTGGTGCGGAAGTTCGTCGCCACGTCGAGGAACGTCTTCCCGAGCTGCGTCGCCGCACGCTGCAGGTTGCCCCGCAGCGCCTCGAACGCCGCGGGCTCGCCGAGGGGGATGTCGAACCCCCACACGGTGATGAGATCATCGATCCGTGCCGACGGACGCGCCGCGCCGAGCGCTTCGTGGCGCAGGACGGTGAAGAACGCGTCCACGCCGCCGGAGAAGAACGCGCCGACGCGCCGCGCGGGGCCCTCGGGCGATGGAGCGCGTTCCGCCACCTCGATGGGCACCACGCTCATCCCGGGGAACCACGACCGCCAGATGTGCAGGACCTCGGTTGCTCCGTCGAGCAGCGCGGGATCGACCGGGAGCGGGAGGCGGAGCGGCTCGCCGAGGCGCGCGGCCAGGGGGAGGAGACAGGCAAGCCACGGTTCCCCGGTCATCGTGACCGAGTCCGCGTACGCTTCGGGGAGCTCGAACCAGTAGCTCTCTGGCGGGACCGCGTGGTCGTCGTAGCTGACGCGCGCGGACAGGCGCACGTAGCCCGCGCGATCGGGGGAGGGGCCGAGTTCGGGGTTCGAGAGCTCCATGGGGTCGCGCGAACGATGGCTCACCCCGCCTGGAGTGGCAATGGCGCGCGGCCGCGCCCCCGTTTCCCCACGAATGACGCGGCGCTACGCTCCGCTCCCTGCCTCGGCCGGGTAGAACGCCCGCCCGCTCGCGGCCATCTCCTGCAGCAGCTTGGCCGGGGTGAAGCGCGGCGCGAAGCGCCCGCGGTACACTTCGAGCTGCCGCACGATGTTGCTCGCGCCCACGGTGTCGATGTACCGGAACGGACCGCCGCGGAAGGGGGGGAACCCGATCCCGAACACCGCCCCCACGTCACCGTCCCGCGGGGAGCGCAGGATCCCTTCCTCGAGGCAGCGCACGGCCTCGTTCACCATGGCGAGCACGCACCGCTGCTGCATCTCCGCCGCGGGGATCTGGTTCCGCATCCGCCCCGTGGGGAGCAGGTCGTAGACCGTCTCGTCCACCCCCACCTTCTTCCCCTTGGCGTCGTAGCGGTAGAACCC
>JADGGM010000511.1 GCA_019689955.1 Gemmatimonadaceae bacterium | reverse complement strand
GGCGGCGATGAGGTCATCCCAGCTCAGGTCCTGCTCCCCCGGGAGCAACGACACGTTCGGCATCCGCTGGAACTGGACGTTGTCCCACCCTTGCGCGTACGAGCAGCCGTGGGAGCGGGTCTCCTTCCCCTGCTTCTTGTACCACCAGTCGAGCCACGCGGCCTGCTCGCGGGTGGTCTGATAGTCGTTGAAGATCCCGTTCTTGACGATCAGGAAGTCGTCGGGCTTCACCCCTTCGTCGTCGTACCCCATGGTGGAGAGCCCGCCTTCCTGCGAGCGGTCGCCCTGGATGTTCATGAACTCGGGGCCGTACTTGAGCTTCCCCAGCACCTTCTCCGGCGGGGACACGAAGCTGGTGCCGGCGTAGTTGGCCTCGTACCCCATCGCGCGGTCGAGCTCCGAGGGGTGGCCGATCGACTCGTGGATGGTGAGCCAGAGGTGCGAGGGGTGGAGGACGAGATCGTAGCGCCCGACCTCCACGGGCTTGGCCTTGAGCTTCTGCGCCGCCTCTTCCCCCCACTTGCCGGCGTTGCCGACGAGGTCGCACGCCACAACGTACTCCCACCCGCGTCCGCGCGGTTGGACGACGTTGCCGCGGTTCTGGAAGTCGGAGAAGTCGGGGGCGACGGCGGTGATCTGCATGAGCGGCCAGCTGCGCACCGCGGTCTGCGCGATCACGGAGCCTTCGGAGGAGGCGAAGTGGCGCTCCTCCTTCACGAAGAAGAGGCCGCTGAAGACGTACTTGACGCCGGCCACCTTCATCGCTTCGGCGTTGGCTTTCAGCAGGAGGTCGGCTTTCTCCTCGACCGAGATGGACCACGGGTCGATGGTGAAGGCGCTCTTCCAGGTGGCGTCGGGGTAGGTGGCGGTGGGGGTGAGCACGACCGCCTGATCGCGCGCCACGCGGTTGGCCTTGGCGATGGCGGCGGCCTCCCTGGCCGCGGCGGCGACGCCGTCGCGGGTGAGGGTGTGCGTGGCCGAGAAGCCCCAGGTGCCGTCGACGAGCGCGCGCACGCCGCACCCGATCGAGTCGGTGTCGACGACGTTCTGGATCTGGTGCTCGCGCGTGAAGACGAAGTTCTGCCGCTGGCGCCCGATGCGGACGTCGGCGTAGCTCGCGCCGGCCAGCTTGGCGGCGTTGAGCGCCTCCATCAGGAGCTCCTTGATGGCCGGCTCGTCGGGGAGCTCGGCGCCGCGGAGCACGCGGGCGCCCGTGGCCGCGCGGGCCACGGCCGGCCAGGCGGTCGCTGCGGCGAACGCCGCGGCGAGCCCGGCTCCGTGCTTGAGGAACGTCCTGCGGTCGCTCATCAGATGGCGTCGCTCAGGCTGGTGAACGTGAAGTCGCGGGCCTTGATCGGCGGCACGACGATCGCGAGCCCCGGGCTCCCGTCCTCGCTCGCACTCACGCGAACCGGGCGCCCCATGGCCTCCAGATTGTTCAGCATGAAGATCGGCGACTCGTTGTAGCGCAGATTCTTCACCGCGTGCGTGATCTTGCCGTTCTCGATCAGGAACGTCCCATCGCGCGTGAGACCGGTGTACAGGATCGTGCGCGGGTCCACCGGCCGGATGTACCAGAATCGGGTGACGAGGATCCCTCGGTCCGTCGACGCGATGAGATCGTCGAGGGTCGCATCGCCGCCCGACATGTGTAACGATCCGATGAACGGCGTCGGCTCACGCCCCTGCTTGGCGGCCCAGAAGCGATCGTAGGCGAGGTTCTTCACCACGCCGTGCTCGATCCAGGTGGTCTTCTGCACCGGGAGCCCGTCGGGGGTGAAGGTGTAGGTGTACGCCTCGGGGTCGAGCGGGTCGGACCAGAGGGAGACGCGCTCGTCGACGACCTTCATCCCGATCTTGTTCCCCCCGCCGGGCTTGGTGAAGAAGCTCCGCCCTTCGTCGGCGTTGCGCGCGTTCAGGGCGAAGGCGAGGAGCTGCACCAGATTGCCGACGGCGGTGGGCTCGAGGATGACGGTGTAGCGTCCGGGCTCGATGGCGATCGGGTTGCGCGAGCGCTCGGCCTTCTCGATGGCGCGTTCGGCGAGGTCGTCGGGGGAGATCCTGGCCCAGTCGGAGTGCTGCGCGCCGGCCCACCCGCTCCCGCTCCCGTCGGCGGTGCGCACGGTGGTGGTCATCGCGACGGTGGTGCGCCGGCCGTAGGCGAAGAGGCCGCGGCTGTTGGCGACGGTGCGCGAGCCGACGTTGCTCTCGATGTACCCGGTCGCGCTCGCGCCCCTGGCGCGCGCGGGCTCGGTGACGCTGCGCACCGCCGCGGCGCGCCCGGCGGGGTCGAGCGCGGCGGTCGCCGGGCTCCAGCCGAGTGTCTCGAGGTAGCGCTGCGGCGCGAGCTCGGGGACCGCCTCGGGGTCTTCCGGGGCGAGGTGCGCGAGACGCTCCGCCATCTCGACGGTCGCGCGGAGGGCGGCATCGTCGAGCTTGTTCGTGGTCGCGCTGGCGCTCCGCTTCCCGAAGGTGCTGCGCACGGTGACCGTGCAGTCGGTGTCGTCGCCCGCGGTGGAGATCTGGTTCACGGCAAAGCGCGTGTCCCCGCGCACTCCGCTCTCGATGGTGACGCGCGTTTCCTCCGCCGTCGCGAAGTGGAGCACGCGCTGCGCGAGCGCCTGCGCCTCCTCGCGCGAGAGGTAGCCCGCGGCGGCCGGGGCCATGAGGCGTCTGGGGCGGAGGACGGGGGTAGCGCTCATACCTTCCTGCCCGTGTTGATCACGTTCACCTGGCGGAAGCGCGAGGGGACGCAGCCGTGGCTCACCGCGTTCAACTGGCTCGGCTGCCCCTTCCCGTCGCTGAACGCGCCCCCCAGCATGTAGCTCGATGCGCCCCCGATCATGTCCATCGAGCTCCAGAACTCCGGCGTGCGCATCTGGTAGGCGACGTCCTTGAGCATCCCGACGATCTTCCCGCCCTTGATCTCGTAGAACAGTTGCCCGCCGAACTGCGCGTTGCAGCGCTGCTGGTCGATCGAGAACGACCCGTCGCCGATGATCGCGATCCCCTGGTCCGTCGCGGCGATGAGGTCGTCCCAGCTCAGGTCCTGCTCCCCCGGGAGCAACGACACGTTCGGCATCCGCTGGAACTGGACGTTGTCCCACCCTTGCGCGTAGGAGCAGCCGTGGGAG
>JADGGM010000510.1 GCA_019689955.1 Gemmatimonadaceae bacterium | reverse complement strand
GACGTCCCCGATCCCGCGCAGACGGCGACCCCGGCGGGCGCCATCGCCGCGTACAACGCCGCGATCGTGCAGCTCCGGGACGCCTTCGGCGGCGAAGATTATTCGTTCATCCCCGTCACGGGGCTGCTCACCGACGAGCTCGGCGCGGGAGACCTGGGGCCCGTACACATCCTGAGCGACCTCACGCGCATCGACAGCCGGTTCATGCCGGAGGATCCGGGGACCGGCGCGGATGTCACGACGCCACTCCCCGTCAGCATCGTGTACGGCCTCCTCCAAAAGACACGGGGACAGGCGCGGCAGGCGCGCGGGGCGGTGCTCGCGTATGCGCCTGACAGCTCGCGTGCGATCGTCGGCCACCTCGAGAGCATCGAGGGGTATGCGGACATCTTCCTCGCGGACCTCTTCTGCTCGGGGATCCCGCTCAGCACGCTCGACTTCGGCGGCGACTTCACCGTCGCGCCGGGCTCGTCGACGAAGGACGTCTACGGGCACGCGATCGCGCTCTTCGACTCGGCGCTCGCGATCTCGACCGACAGCGCGACCGTGATGAACCTGGCGCGTGTGGGGAAGGGGCGGGCGCTGCTCGCGCTCGGGCGGTACGCGGACGCGGCGCAGGCGGTGGCCGACGTCCCCGACGACTTCCGCTACGCGCTCGACTACAGCGCCGTCACTAGCCCCGGTGCGATCAACAATCTCACGAACCGCAGCTTCGTCTATGAGGACTTCGATCTCACTCGCACTCCGCTCACGATGGTGGATGGCGAAGGTGGGAACGGGTTGCACTTTCTCGAGGGCGGTGATCCGCGTACGCCGGCGGCGTTCGTCGGAACATACCAGGGGAACCCGATCAATCGCCCGGCGGCATACCCCGCGGACGGGAGCGGGTCGATCGTGCTGGCGAGCGGCGTGGAGGCGCGGTTGATCGAAGCGGAAGCGGCGCTCAACGCCGGCGACGCGAGCTGGCTGGACAAGCTCAACGCGCTGCGCACCGATGGCACCTTCGACACGCAGCGCGATCCGGTCGACACGACGAAGACCGACACGCTCTGGCATGCGGGGAAGGGCGGCGTCGCGGGGCTCGCCCCGCTCAGCGATCCCGGCACGCCGGACGCGCGCATCGATCTCCTCTTCCACGAGCGCGGCTTCTGGCTCTTCCTCACCGGGCATCGGCAAGGAGACTTGCGCCGGCTCGTGCGCGAGTACGGGCGCCAGCAGCAGGACGTCTACCCCGCCGGGACCTACCCGGGGGGGTTGGGGACGTACGGCGGCGACGTGACCGCGCCGATCCCGGGCGAAGAGCGAGTGAGCAACCCGCTGTTCACCGGCTGCCAGAGCCGAGGAGCGTGAGAGCATGTCTTTCCGATTCGCACTGACCGCGCGGCGTTCGCTCGCGAGCCGTCGGCTCCCGCACACGATGATCGCTGCGTTCGCGATGGCCGCGGCCGGTTGCAGCACGGATGCCGCGGTGGCGCCATCGCCGCGGGTCAACGACCCGAACATGTACTGGGCGCTCACGCTCGACCACCACGCGATCACGATGTCCACCGTGGCGCCGTACGACACCATTCGCCTCACGGCGACGCCGCGTACCTCGGACGGGACGCCGATCGACAGCCTCCCGGCACCGACGTTCACCTCGCTCGACCTCGATCGGGCCGAAGTGAGCCCGGACGGGGTGGTGCACGTGTTCGCGCCGGGGAACCAGATCCCCGTGGTCGCCACGCTCACCGTCGGGAACCTGCGGCACGCCGACACGGCGTTCATCAACGTGACCACGCTGGCCACGCCGCCGGTGCTCGACACGCTCTCCATTCACCCGGTGCCCCCGGACAGCGCCAAGACCGCCCTCTTCGTCGGGACGACGATCACGGCGCGGGCGACGACGGCCAACGGGACGCCGATCACCGGGCTGTCCGTCTACTACAAGAGCTCCGATCCCACGACGGCCAGGATCGACCGGGCGTCGGGAGTGATCTCCCCCGTGCGTCCGGGACATCTGACCGTGATCGCGGAAGCCACCGCGTACGGCGTGACGCGGGCCGACACGCTCCCCTTCACGATCGGCCACGCCGTGACCGCGTACCTCAACGTCACCACGCAGAAGACCACGAGCGGCCAGTCGGTCAATGGATTCACCCCCAATCAGCTGGTGCTTGGCCCGGGGGCCACGGTCCTGATCATCAACACGACGGGCGTGCCGACCGACCTGACGTTCGATGATCCCACGAACATCGTGCCGGACTCCACGTACTGCCAGCCGTTCTACGAGAGCCTCAATCCGGAGATCTGCATGGGGGGGAACGTCGGGGCGTTCGCCCGGGATACCGCCGACCCGGTGGGCATCACGGCGCTGCGCGTGCGCCGCTTCCCGGTGCCGGGCACGTACCACTACCGCAGCACGATCTTCGGTACCACGGGCACCATCGTCGTGGCCGACGAGAGCTCGCCTACACCCTGATCTCATGCCGCTGACACGACGCAGATTTCTCGAGGCCGGCGCCCTTGCCGCGGCGGCCGCCGCCGTACCGCGCCCGCTCCTGGCGCAGCTCGGCCGACACCCCGAGCCGCCTCCGCCGATCGAGGACCCGCGGCTCCAGGCCCTCGCCGCGCGCGGACTCGACGCCGCGCGCACTGCCGGGGCAAGCTACGCCGACGTGCGTCTCACGCACACACGAGTGCGCCGATTCTTCCCGGCGTTCACGCACGACACCGAGACCCTCGAGGTCGGCGTGCGCGCGCTCGTCGATGGCTACTGGGGGTTCGCGTCCGGGCCGGTGTGGTCGCCGGACGAGATGGCCCGGCTCGGCCGCGAGGCGGCCCACCAGGCGAAGGTGAACGCGCTCGGGAAGCCGCGCATGACGGAGCTCGCGCCCGTCGCGGCGGTGAGCGGGCACTGGGACATGCCGGTCGCCATCGACCCCTTCGCGATCTCGCCGCTCGAGGTGCAGGACTTCCTCTCCAGCCTGGGCATCTACTGCCGGCGCATCCCGAACCTCTTCGTGCAGGGGAACTACGCGATCGCCACGACGCAGGAGAAGGCGTTCGCCTCCACCGTGGGGAGCTACTGTACGCAGCGCTGCTGGCGCACGGAGGGGGTGTTCGGGGTCATCCTGACGCTGCCGGAGCGCCACGACAAGAA
>JADGGM010000509.1 GCA_019689955.1 Gemmatimonadaceae bacterium | reverse complement strand
GGGTGGGGCGTCGCCGGGCCGGTGCCCGGTCGGACCGAAAGAAGGACACGGAATCATGGTTCAGGCAATCGATCTCACCGGGCTCGTTCGGCCGCAGCTCGTCGAGGCGACGAAGCGGGAAGACAACCCCAACGTCGCCGAGTTCCGCATGCAGCCCCTCGAGCGAGGATTCGGGCATACCCTTGGCAATGCCATGCGGCGCATGCTCCTCTCCTCCCTCCGCGGCTCCGCCGTGTGGGCCTTCCGCATCGACGGCGTCCTCCACGAGCACCAGACCATCCCTGGCGTCGTCGAGGACGTCCACCAGATCATCGGCAACCTCAAGTCGCTCACCCTCACCCTCGCCGACGACGTCGATGAGACCGTCCTCCGCATCCACAAGAGCGAGGCCGGCCCCATCACCGCCGCCGACATCGAGGAGTCCGGGGTCGTGCGCATCATCGACCCCCGCCACCACCTCTTCACGCTCCAGGACGACCGCGAGATCAACGTCGAGCTGTACGTGAACAAGGGGCGCGGGTACGTCGAGGCCGATCAGCACCCCCTCGATCGCGGGCTCCCCGTCGACCTCGTGCGGATCGATTCCATCTACAACCCCGTGCGCCGCGCCAACTTCTCCGTCGCCGAGACCCGCGTCGGACAGCGCACCGACTACGACCGCCTCACCCTCACCGTCGAGACCAACGGGACCATCACCCCCGAGGAGGCGGTGAGCTACGCCGCGGCGCTGGCGCAGACGCACTTCCAGTTCTTCGCCAACTTCGGCTCGCACGCCCAGGGCGTCGTCGCCGCCGGCGGAGAGCACTCGGCCGATGCCCAACGGCTGCTCCAGCTCTTCCACACCCCCATCGACGAGCTCGAGCTCTCCGTGCGCTCGGTCAACTCGCTCAAGAACTCCGACATCCGCACCCTCGGCGATCTCGTGCGCCAGACCGAGGGGCAGATGCTGCAGGTGAAGAACTTTGGGAAGAAGTCGCTCCAGGAGATCGCCGATCTCCTCGAGCGTGAGGGATTGAACTTCGGGATGCGGTACGAGGAGACGCCGGACGGCGTGCGGATCACCGATTGGGGGACCGCACCCAGCCGCGCCGCCGCCGCCGCTCCGGACGACGAGGAGTAATCACCATGCGTCATCGCAAGGCGGGGCGGCAACTGCGCCGTACCAGCGAGCAGAAGCTCGCGCTGCTCCGCAGTCTCGCGTCCTCGCTCATCGAGCACGGCGCGATCGAGACCACGGAAGCCAAGGCCAAGGAGCTCCGCCCCTTCGTGGAGAAGCTCATCACCAAGGCGCGGACCGGGACCCTGCACTCCCGGCGCCTTGCCGGGCGCCACATCCACAAGCGCGAGACGGCCGACAAGCTGTTCCGCGAGATCGGGCCAAAGTTCGCCTCGCGGCCCGGAGGCTACACGCGCATCCTCAAGATCGGCCACCGCAAAGGTGACGGGGCCGAGATGGCGCGCATCGAGCTCATCGAGGGCTGACCATGCACAACAGAAGCTGCTACGTGTGCGGCAAGGGCGTGGCCTTCGGGAACAACGTCTCCCATGCCAACAACAAGACGCGCCGCGTCTGGAAGCCCAACCTCCAGGTCGCCCGCATCCTCGTCGATGGGAAAGTCACCCGCGTGAAGGTCTGCACGCGCTGCCTGAACGCCGGAAAGATCCAGCGCGCACCCCGCGTTGCGTAACACCGTGCGACGGTCCGAGCGCGTGGAAAGGGAGCTAACGGGGGCTCCCTTTTCTTTTGTCCGGAACCGTCCCGCCCACCATCCGTCGCCCTGTAGCGCCCCATGCCCACGGCACTGATCACCGGCATCACCGGCCAGGACGGCTCGTATCTGGCCGAGCTTCTCCTGAGCAAAGGCTATCGCGTCGTCGGCGTCGTGCGGCGGAGCTCCACCACGCCGTACGAACGCATCGCGCACCTCGTCGACCAGATCGAGCTCGTTTCCGCCGACCTCCTCGACCAGCACTCGCTCGTCGAAGCCGTCGCCTCCTGCGCCCCCGACGAAGTGTACAACCTCGCCGCGCAGAGCTTCGTGCAGACCTCGTGGACCCAGCCCGTGCTCACCGGCGAGTTCACCGGCCTGGGCGTCACCCGCATGCTCGAAGCCGTCCGCAAGGCCGCCCCCCGCGCGCGCTTCTACCAGGCCAGCTCGAGCGAGATGTTCGGGAAAGTCGTCGAGTCCCCGCAGCGCGAGACCACCGCGTTCTATCCGCGGAGCCCGTACGGCGTGGCTAAGGTCTACGGCCACTGGATCACCGTGAACTATCGCGAGAGCTACGGGATGTTCGCGGTCTCCGGGATCCTCTTCAACCACGAGAGCCCCCGCCGCGGGCTCGAGTTCGTCACCCGCAAGGTCACCGACGCCGTCGCCCGCATCAAGCTGGGGCTCGCCACCGAAGTCCGGCTCGGCAACCTCGACGCGCGGCGCGACTGGGGGTTCGCTGGCGACTACGTCGAGGCGATGTGGCGCATGCTCCAGCAGGAGACCCCTGAGGACTACGTCATCGGCACCGGGCAGACCTGGTCCGTGCGCCAGCTCTGCGAAGTCGCCTTCGGGCACGTGGGGCTCGACTACCAGCGCTACGTGGTCCAGGATGAGCGCTTCTTCCGCCCCGCCGAAGTCGACCTCCTCGTCGCCGACCCGAGCAAGGCCCGGCGCCAGCTCGGCTGGGAGCCGAAGGTCTCCTTCGAGCAGCTCGTGCACATGATGGTCGACGCCGACCTCGCGCGGCACAGCGCGCGGCGGCGGTAGCGGATGAACGCACTCGTCACCGGGGGCGCCGGCTTCGTCGGGCAGTGGCTCTGTCGCGCGCTCATCGCGCGCGGATGGTCCGTGTGGGGCACGCGCGTCCCCGGCGACGCCGTCGTGAGCCCCCCACCTGGCGACCCCCTCGCCGCGGTCCACTGGGTCGGCTGCGACGTCACGCGCGCCGCCGACCTCCGCGCCGCGCTCGACGCCAGCGCCCCCGACGCGATCTTTCACCTCGCCGGGATCTCCTTCGTCCCCGCCGCTGGCGCGGACCCTGGTGCCGCGGTCGAGGTCAACGTCGTCCGCGCCCCCCCCCACCCCCGCGCGGGGCGCCCCCCGCCCCCGGCCCCGGCCCCCCCACCCCCCGGCCCCGGGGCGGGGGGCCGCG
>JADGGM010000508.1 GCA_019689955.1 Gemmatimonadaceae bacterium | reverse complement strand
CCTCGCGGCGGACGCGGGGATCGGGGTCGGGGACCGCGTCGTCGTTACCGACCGGCCCGGGGGCGCGGGGGACACGGTCGTCGTCGGGGCGATCATCGGCCGGCAGGCCGACCCGAGCGAGATCGCACGCGGGGACTACCTCGTCCGCATGCACCTCGATCAGCTGCAGTCGCTCATCGGATACGGTGACCGCGTGGACCGGTTCGCGGTGGCCACGCGCGACAGCGCGGCGACGCGGCGCGCGCTCGAGGCGATCAACGCGGCGGCGTTCGGTTTTCGGGCGTACCGCTCGCGCGACATCGCGGTCGAGACGTCGGAGACGTTCAAGGTCGTGAGCCGCTTCCACCGCGCGATCGGGGTGATCACGATCGTGGCGAGCGCGATCTTCCTCCTCTGCATCCTCCTGCTCAAGGTGGACGAACGGCGGCGCGACGTGGCGGCGCTCCGGCTGATCGGGATCTCGCGCGCGTCGGTGTTACGCGCGGTGGTGCTGGAGGCGGCGTTCGTGTCGGTGCTGGGGAGCGGGCTGGGGGTGGTGATCGGGTGGATCACGTCGGCGCTGGTGAACGGGTACTACCAGGCGTATTACCGGACGCCGCTCCGCTTCTCGATCGTCACGGGCGACATCATCGTGCAGGCGGTGCTCCTCTCGCTCGTGCTCGGGATCGGCGCGGGGGCGCTCGCGGCGCTCAGGCTGGTGCGCACGCCCCCGCTCGCGCTCCTCGGCCGCTGATGCGCCTCGCGCTGGCGCTGGCCTCGCTCCGGCAGCATCGCGCGCGGACGGTGCTCGCCGTGCTCGGCGTGGCCGTGGCGGCGGCGATGCTCCTCGACATGGTGATGCTCTCCTCAGGGCTCCGCGAGTCGTTCCGCGAGCTGCTCACGAGCCGCGGCTTCCAGCTCCGCCTCTCGCCACGCGGCACGCTCCCGTTCGACACGGAGGCGACGATCGCCGATGCGACGGGGATCGTCGACACGCTGCGCATGAACGCCGACGTGACGGCGGTGAGCCCGGTGCTCGGCGGGCAGATCCACGTCCCGCGCGGGGACGGGGCGGTGACGGCGTTCGCGCTCGGGGTGCACCCGGCGGTGCAAGGGGACTACGAGCTGCTCTCGGGGCGCGATGCGCTCGCGGCGGACGCGATGGTGGTGAACGATGACTTCCTCCGCGCGACGGGGGCGCACGTGGGAGACACGCTGGTCGTGGCGGGCGGGTACAACCCGCAGCTCCGGACGTTCACGGGGGAGCGACGCCTGGTGATCAGCGGACGGGCGCGGTTCCTCTACCTCTCCAGCGGACAGAACGCGGCGGCGCTCCCGCTCGCGACGCTGCAGGGGATGACGGGGCACGCGAACGACGATGGGGTCTCGCTCTTCATGGTGCGCGTGCGCGATGGGGGGAACGTGGAAGGGGTCCGGCGATGGATCGCGGCGCACGTGCCGCGGGTGGAGGCGATCTCGATCGCGGAGGCGATGGCGCGCGTGGATGAGCGACTGAGCTACTTCCGGCAGTTGAGCTTCATCCTCGGCGCGGTGAGCCTGGTGGTGGGGTTCCTGCTTGTGACGACGCTGGTGACGGTCTCGGTGAACGAGCGGGTGGGAGAGATCGCGGTGATGCGCGCGATCGGGGTGTCGCGCGCGCACGTGGTGCAGCAGATCCTGCTCGAGGGGACGGTGATCAGCCTCGGCGGGGCGATGCTCGGCCTGGGGTTGGGGGTGGTGACGGCGCGCTACTTGAACACGATCCTGTCGCGCTTCCCCGGGCTGCCGGCGGCGATCGACTTCTTCCTGTTTCAGCCGCGAGCGGTGTGGGCCTCGCTGGCCATGCTCGTGGCCGCGGGGATCCTGGCGGGGATCTACCCGTCGGCACGCGCGGCGGCGCTGCCGCTCGCGCGCACGCTGCGCGAGGAGGCGGTCGCGTGACGGCGCTGCTCAGTGCACGCAACTTGCGGCGCGACTACCTGCTCGAGGGGGAAGCGGTCCACGCGGTGCGGGATGTCTCGCTCGAGATCGCGCCGGGAGACTACGTGGCGATCGTGGGGCCGTCGGGGTGCGGGAAGTCGTCGCTGCTCAATCTCCTCGGGGGGATCGACCGGCCGGACGCGGGCGAGGTGGCGATCCGCGGACAGCGGCTGGCGGGGCTCGGGGACCGGGAGCTGACGCGGTTCCGCCTGCACAA
Source organism: Gemmatimonadaceae bacterium (assembly GCA_019689955.1). Classification (GTDB taxonomy): domain Bacteria; phylum Gemmatimonadota; class Gemmatimonadetes; order Gemmatimonadales; family Gemmatimonadaceae; genus JADGGM01. Next base: position 974 of record JADGGM010000508.1, on the reverse strand, counting down.
CATCGGGTTCGTGTTCCAGCGCTTCTACCTCATGCCGGTCCTCACGGCGCGGGAGAACGTGGAGCTGCCGATGGCGGAAGCGGGGGTCCCGCCGGCGGTGCGGCGCGCACGCGCGGCGGAGCTGCTGGCGTACGTGGGGCTCGCGGGGCGCGCGCGGCACCGGCCGCCGCAGCTCTCGGGCGGGGAGCAACAACGGGTGGCGATCGCACGGGCGCTGGCGAACCGGCCGGCGCTCGTGCTCGCCGACGAGCCGACGGGGGAGCTCGATGCGCGGACGGGCGCGGAGATCATCGCGCTGTTCGAGCGGCTCAACGCGGACGGGACCACGCTGGTGGTGGTCACGCACGATGAGGAGCTGGCGCGCGCGGCGCGACGGGTGATCCACATGCGGGACGGTGCGATCGTTCACCACGAGGTGCTGCGTGCGCGAGCGTAGAGGGGCGGGCCCGGAACCGGCCCGAGCGGTCTACCGGGGGATCTGCGGCACGGAGGCACCGCCGCTCGATCGCTCGCGCGTGAGCTCGGTGTCGCTCACGGTGCCGGCGCTGCACCCGACGCTCTCGGTGCCGATCCGGGCCGATCACCCGCTGGTGGCACGGGCGGCACGGCGGGCGGCGCACCTGTGCTTCGACGATGGGCCGGCGGTCGACATCTACGTGGCGACGCTGACGCGCGCGGAGGCGGTGGAGCTGCTGCACGATCCGGCACGACGCGTGAACGACGCCGGCGAGGCGGAGCTGGCGCGACGGGTGGTGGGAGAAGACGATGCGGCGCTGCAGTTCACGGTGCCGTGCGCGGACGGACGGGCGGTGGTGCGAGAGACACGATGATCTGGCGGCTCGCGGTCCGGAGTCTGGCGCACCGGCCCTGGCGGTCGCTCTTCCTCCTCCTGGGCTATGGGCTGGGCGTGGGGGTCATGATCGTGCTCCTCGCGATCGGGGAAGCGCTGCTCATGCAGGCGCGCGACGAGAAGC
>JADGGM010000507.1 GCA_019689955.1 Gemmatimonadaceae bacterium | reverse complement strand
GGGTAGGCCTGTACGATCGTCCACGTGGTGGCCGACGATCGGCCACCACGTGAACGATCATCGGCCGAGGCCTCGTGACTCATCCGCCGGCTCCGCCTCCGGCGCGCCTCGTGTTCGGGCGCGACTCGTCGGGGGCGGTGACGGCATTGGTCAACTGGCGCGACAACAACGCGGTCACCTGGCGCCGGGCGCCGGCGCAGCGCTCGGCCGCGGAGCCGTGACCGCTCTTCGTTAGTCCTCCAGCAGCCCAACCTCCAACTCCCGCAGCCGCGCCGGCTCGGCGATCGCGTCGAGCGCGACGATCTTCCCGTCCGCGATCGTGGGGATGATCGCGAGTGCCAGCCGTCCGCGCGGCGCGATGATGATCGCCGGCACGCCGTTGACGAGCGCGACGCGGGCGAACCGGCCGCGATGCGGTGCGGCGAGCACCCGCTGCGCCACGGCCGCCGCGCCGCGCAATACCGCCGGCGCGCCCGCGGGCGCGACCATCCGGTCCGTGCGCAGCACGATGTCGGGATCGAGCACGGTGAGCAACGCCTCGAAGTCGCCACCGCGCACCGCGGCGAGGTACGCGTCGACCACCCTCCGCTTCTCGGCGAGATCGGCCTTGGGCAGCGCGGCCGTCCCCTTCACGCGGCGGCGCGCACGGCTCGCGAGCTGGCGCGCCGCGACCGGCGTGCGGCCGACGATGGGCGCGATCTCGTCGAACGAGAGATCGAACACGTCGTGCAGCACGAACGCGACCCGCTCGGCCGGCGTCAGCGTCTCCAGGACCACGAGCAGCGCGAGACCGACCGAGTCCGCGAGCTGCAGCTCCCGGTCCGCCTCGCTCCCGGGCTCGCGCGCCGCGAGGAGCGCGGACAGGTGCGCATCGAGCGGCTCCTCGCGCCGCGACGTCCGCGAGCGCAGCATGTCCAGGCACACCCGCGCGACGACCGTCGTCAGCCATCCGCTCAGGTTCTGCACGCCGCTCGTGTCCGAGCGGCTGAGGCGCAGCCACGCTTCCTGAACCGCGTCCTCCGCTTCGCTCAACGAGCCGAGCATCCGGTAGGCCACCGCGCGCAGGTGCGCGCGATCGGCCTCGAATCGCTCGGCCAACCAGGTCTGCTCACCCATCGGTCACACTCTCTCGTCGCGTTCCGTCAGAGCATTGACGGACGAAAGCTAGCCGATGTGACGGGGGCCGGCCCCCCGCCCCCCGCCACGAGGCGACGAACACCTGATGAACCCTGGAGATGACCGACCATGCAACCACGGATGAAGAACCCCGTGTTGATCGTTCCCGGCGCGATGGAGGCGCTGCAGGCGCTCGGTGCGGCGGCGAAGACGGGGGGCGTCCCCGCGAAGACGCTCTCCCTCGTCCACCTGCGCGCCAGCCAGATCAACGGCTGCGGCTGGTGCGTGGACATGCACGCCCGGCACCTCGAAGAGGCGGGGGAGACGAAGCAGCGCATCCTCGCGGTGGCGGGGTGGCACGACACGTCCCTCTTCACGGACGCCGAGCGCGCCGCGCTGGCGCTCACCGAGGCCGTCACGCGGATGAGCGATCGGACCGACCCAGTGCCCGACGAGGTCTGGGAGGAGGCCGCCCGGCACTACGATGAGGCGGCGCTCGGGGTCCTGATCCTCAACATTGCGCTCATCAACTTCTGGAACCGCATCAACACACCGACACGGCAGGGGGCCTTGCTGGGCCAGCACTGAGCGTGCGGGGACGATGCGGCACGATGCACGGACGCGTGGCGGCTCACCATGGAGCCACCACGCGTCCGTGCGTTTCGGCAAGGCGTCGCGAGCGAGGTCGCTTTACTGCTTCTTCGCCTTCCGAATCCCCGCCACGCTCCCCCGCACGCGCTCCGCCGAGACCACTCGCGGCGGCGCGACCGGATGCGCGGCGTCGACGACCAGCTTGAACGTGCCGGTATTGCGATACACACGGCTGCCGACCGCGAGCATGTACGTGCCCGCCGAATCCGCCACGAGCTCACTGCTCACCGAGTCCACGTTGGCGTGAGCAGCGGCGATCGTGTATTCGCACCGATCGAGGTAGCAGTACCCATCGAAGCCGGGCCCGCCGGCGTGGAAGCCGGGCTCGAAATCGGAGGAGACGACGGTGATGGTCCGCGCGGTGTTCGCATCCATATGGACGGCGTACAGGGCGACACGCGAGCTGCCAGCGCCGAAGTACGTATCGTTCCAGACGCAGTCGGATGTCTGCAAGCTCTGGTTGGCGTTGGAGAACGAGGTGGTGATCACGGCGTGCACGGGGCACTCGCGCGCGGTGAGCGTGTAGGTGCTCGTGTCCTCGGCCTCGTATCCCATGACGCGCAGCGAATAGGCCCCGGACGTGGGGGCGATGAAGAGCATCTGGGGGTCGAGGCCGCTCATGCCGCCCCCCTCATCGTCGGCCACGGAGAGGACCCGCTCGCCGGTACCGTCCGACGTGCTGCCGAACAGTTCGAGCACGTAGTCGAACCCGTCGTCATCTGCGCGGGCGGTGATCTGGTAGGCTTTCCCCGCCCTGGCCTGGAACGTGTACGAGTCGAAGAACGTGCTATTGTCGGAGTAGTCTTCATCGACGAATGAGCACGATACACCGTTGAGCTGGCCGGCGACGGTGCCTCCCGCCGCGATCTGCCCCTTCACGCAGGCGGGGTCATCGGGTCCAACGACGTTGTTGTTGTCGCCGCCGCACGCGGCAAGCACGGTACAGGCGAGTAGAACGGTGGTAGTGCGTCGCAATCGAGCCTCGCAGTGTAATGGTGGTACCGATGCGTCGATCATCGAGAACGATTGGCGTGGCGGTTTGTCACACGCCTCGGAACATCCGACGCGCAGCTCGTTCCAGCGGAGGACGAGCCGCTGCAGCGAAGAGGCCCGGTGATAGTGCGGCGGCCGCCTCGAGGTGCCCCGAGCTATTCGCTCACCGCCGGTGGACCCTGGAGGCTCGCCGCGAGTTGCTCGAACTCCTCGAGCGCCGCGCGTAAGTCCTCGACGATCTCGGCCGCGATGACGTCCGGGTCCGGCAGGTTCGCCGATTCTTCCAGCGCCTCGTCCTTGAGCCCGCACGCTCGTCGGCACGGCGCTCAAACGCCTCTCCGTGCTCCACGCCTCCGAGAGCCATGACTGCCACCCCTCGCTCCCTGTCAT
>JADGGM010000506.1 GCA_019689955.1 Gemmatimonadaceae bacterium | reverse complement strand
GGGCGGCGCCGGGGGCGGCACGCCCGTTGGCGGTGCTGGTGACGCTTCCGGAGGGGCTCCGGTCCGAGGAAGCGGACACGCTCGACGATCAGCGGCACTTCGCCTACGTCATCAAGCCGGCGCGCGACGATGCGCGGAGCATCCCGTTCGGGAAGCTGGACCCGGGCGTGTCGCGCGTCGAGGACGGGCCGCTCACGTGGATCGCGAGCAAGACGAAGTACTTCGTCGTCGCGGCGATGACCGACACGAACGGCACCCCGTTCAGCCGAGCGGTCATGCGAGGGCTCCCGCGGATCGACAAGGTTGCATCGAGCGCTACGGCGGCGGTGCTGCAGCCCCTCTCGGCCACGGGGGAGTTCACCTTCGAGCTGTACACCGGGCCGCAGGAGTGGCGACGGCTCCTTGCCCTCGGGCGGGACATGGAGCACGTCAACCCGTACGGCGGGTTCTTCCAGGGGGTCGTGCAGCCGTTCGCGACGCTGGTGATGCGCATCCTGCTGTGGATGCACGGGCAGCTGCGGATCAACTACGGCTGGGTGCTGATCATCTTTGGCGTCGTGGTGCGGGTGGTGCTGTGGCCGCTCAACCAGAGCGCGATGCGGTCGAGCCTCAAGATGCAGCGCATTCAGCCGGAGCTTCAGGCGCTGCAGCGGAAGTACAAGAACAACCCGGAAAAGCAGCACGCGGAGATGATGCGGCTGTATCGGGAGCACGGTATGAGCCCGCTCAGCCCGCTCATGGGGTGCTTGCCGATGCTCATCCCGATGCCGGTGCTGTTCGCGCTCTTCTTCGTGTTCCAGAACACGATCGAGTTCCGGGGGGTGTCATTCCTCTGGATGGCGGACATCTCGCTCAAGGATCCCCTCTACATCCTGCCGATCGTGATGGGGGTCTCGATGTTCCTGCTGTCGTGGATCGGGCTTCGGAGCTCGCCGCCGAATCCGCAGGCGAAGATGATGGCGTACATCTTCCCGGCGGCGATGACGCTGTTCTTCCTGAAGCTGCCGGCGGGGCTCAACCTCTACTATGCGGTGCAGAACGTTGCCGCGCTTCCGCAGCAGTGGCTCATCGCGCGCGGGCGCGCGAAGGTAGCGCCGCCGGTGAAGGCGACGAGCTAGCGGCGGGGGCGTGGGACGTTGCAGGACCGTGGAGGCGTGATGGCCGAGTCGTCGCATCGGCTGCGGGTGACCTACGTGGGGCACGCGACGCTCCTGATCGAGATCGATGGCGCGCGCATCCTCACGGACCCGAACTTCGACGCTCGGCTCGGCCCCTTCCTTCCGCGGGTGGCGCCGCCGGGGATCGCGGTGGACGAGCTGCCGCGGCTCGACGCCATGTTGCTCACGCACGCCCACGCGGATCACCTCTCCTTCGCGTCGCTGGACCTGCTTCCGCAGGACGTGCCGCTGTATGCGCCTCCGGTCGTGGCGCGGTGGCTCGGCCGGCGGGGGTACGCTCACGTGGTACCGTTGGGCGCCGGGGAGCGCACGACCATTGGCGGCGTGGCCGTGACCGCCGCGCCGGCCCGGCACGTCGGGGCGCGGTATGGCGTGGACCGGTGGCGCGGGGCGGCGAGCATGTACCTCGTGGAGGGGGGCGAGGCCGCGTGTCTCTTTGCCGGGGATACCGGGCTCACCGTCGATGCCACCCACCTCGTCGACCGGCGCCTGCGCGCGCGGGGGCGGGAGCTCGATCTCGCTCTCCTTCCTATAGGTTATGCGGCATGGTGGAAGCGGGCGCTCTTCCGGCGCGGGCACCTCACGGCAGCGGATGCGCTCACGCTGTTCGAGCAGCTCGGCGCGCGGTACTTCGTCCCGTACCATTGGGGAACGTTCGAGCACCTGACCGCGGGGGCGTTCGACGCGATTCGAGAGCTGCGCACCCATCTCGACGGGCACCATCGTCAGGACGACGTCAGGATCCTCGAGCCTGGCGGTACCTTCGCGTTGGGCGGCGCGAGCGGATGACCGGGGAGGGCTCCGCCGTTCCGCTCGTGCTCCCTGGAGCGGACGACACGATCGTGGCCATCGCGACGCCGCCGGGGCGCGGAGCGCTGGCGGTGCTCCGGGTGAGCGGGCGGGATGCGTATGCCGTCGCCAGCCGTGTGCTGACGCCATGGCGCGCGGAGGCTCGGCGCGCGTATCTGGCGAGCCTCTGCGATCCTGCGACCGGGAGGGTGATCGACCGTCCCGTGGTCACCGTGTACGCGGGGCCGCGGTCGTACACGGGGGAGGACCTCGTCGAGGTGAGCGTGCACGGCGGGGCGGTGGTGCCTGCGCTCGCGCTGGGCGCCATGCTCGCCGCCGGGGCGCGTGAAGCGCTGCCTGGGGAGTTCACGAGGCGCGCGGTCGCCAACGGGAAGATGGACCTGCTCCAGGCCGAGGCGATCGCGGATCTCGTGGATGCCCAGTCGCGGGCGATGCACAGCGTCGCGGTCGACCAGCTCGAGGGGAGCCTATCGCGGCGCATCGCGAGCCTCCGGGAGTCGCTGCTGCAGCTCGAGGCGATGATCGCCTACGACATCGATTTTCCGGACGAGGATGACGGGCCCATCTCCCGATCGGAGGTTGCCGCGGCGGCGGAGCGTGTGATCGGCGCGCTGGATGCGCTGCTCGGCACGGCGCACACCGGGGAGGTCGTGCGGCGCGGGGCGGTGGTGGTGATCGCGGGGGCGCCGAACGCCGGGAAGTCGTCGCTGTTCAATGCGCTGGTGGGGAGCACGCGGGCGATCGTGACGGACGTGCCCGGGACCACGCGTGACGCCATCGAGGCGGTGCTGGACGTGGGGGCGTGGCCCGTGCGTCTGGTGGACACGGCGGGGCTCCGCGAGGCGAGCGACGTGGTCGAGCGGCTCGGGATCGAGGTGAGCGAGCGCTACCTGCGGGGGGCCGACGTGGTGCTCGCCTGCGGAGACGACGACGCCCAGCTCGCGGAGACGATCCAGCGGGTGGAGCAGCTGTCGCCGGCGGCGATCATCCCGGTACGCACGAAGTGCGATATAGTATCTATCGGCTCATATTCATCCGCAGGATATGGCGACTCGCGTGGTGCTGAATTAGTAGCAGATAGATACCAATCGACCGGCGGGCGCCGCGGACCGCCGGTGCACGTGAGCGCGGCGACGGGGGCGGGGCTTGGCGAGCTGACGGGGGTG
>JADGGM010000505.1 GCA_019689955.1 Gemmatimonadaceae bacterium | reverse complement strand
ACCCCCCGGGGGGGGGGGCCCCCCCCCCCGCCCCCCCCCCCCCGCCCCGTTTCCATCCGCGGCTGCGCGGCCGCCTACTTCGCCGTGGCGAGCTGGCGCAGCACGTACTGGAGGATCCCGCCGTGGCGGTAGTACGTGACCTCCTCCGGCGTGTCGATGCGCGAGCGGACCGTGAAGGTCTTCACCGAGCCGTCGCCCGCCGTGGCGCGCACGGTGAGGAGCGCGCGCGGCTTCATCGTCTCATCGAGCCCATCGATGTCGTAGCGCTCGAACCCGGTGAGGCCGAGCGATTGGCGGGTGGCGCCGTCCACGAACTCGAGCGGGATCACCCCCATCCCGACGAGGTTCGACCGGTGAATCCGCTCGAACGACTCGGCGATCACCGCGCGCACGCCGAGCAGCCGCGTCCCCTTCGCCGCCCAGTCGCGCGACGAGCCGGTGCCGTACTCCTTCCCGGCGATCACGAGGAGGGGGGTACCGGCCTGCTGGTACGCCATCGCCGCATCGTAGATCGTGACCGGCTCGCCGCCGGGGGTGGTCGCGGTCCACCCACCCTCGGTGCCGGGGGCGAGCTCGTTGCGCAGGCGGATGTTGGCGAAGGTGCCGCGCATCATCACCTCGTGGTTCCCGCGGCGCGCGCCGTATGAGTTGAACTCGGACGTCTTCACGCCGTGCGCGATGAGCCACTTCCCGGCCGGGCTCGTGGCGGGGATGGAGCCGGCGGGGGAGATGTGGTCGGTGGTGATCGAGTCGCCGAGCATCGCGAGCACGCGCGCGCCCCGGATCGGCTGGATGCCGGGGGGCTCGAGCGTCATCCCCTGGAAGAAGGGCGGGTTCTTCACGTAGGTCGACGTGTCGTCCCACGTGTAGAGGTCCCCCGTGGGGACGTCGAGCGCGCGCCACCGCTCGTCGCCCTCGAACACGTTCGCGTACTGCTGGCGGAACATCTCGCTCTTCACCGAGGCGAGCATCGTCTCCTGCACCTCCTGCGGCGAGGGCCAGATGTCGCGCAGGAACACGGGCCCGTCGGTGCCGATGCCCAGCGGCTCGGTGGCGAGGTCGATGTCCATCCGGCCGGCGAGCGCGTACGCGACCACGAGCGGGGGGGAGGCGAGGTAGTTGAAGCGCGTGAGCGGGTTCACGCGCCCTTCGAAGTTGCGGTTCCCCGAGAGCACCGCGGCGACGATCAGCTTGTTCGCCTCGATGGCTTCGGCGATCGGCTCGGGGAGCGGTCCGGAGTTGCCGATGCACGTGGTGCACCCGTAGCCGGCGAGGTAGAAGCCGAGCCGTTCGAGCGGCTCCATGACGCCGGCCTTGCGGTAGTACTCGGTGACCACCTTCGAGCCGGGGGCGAGGCTGGTCTTCACCCACGGCTTGACGCGGAGCCCCTTGGCCACGGCCTTCTTGGCGAGGAGCCCGGCGCCGAGCATCACCGACGGGTTGGAGGTGTTCGTGCAGCTCGTGATCGCGGCGATCACCACGGCGCCGTGGCGCAGGGTGAAGGTCTCGCCGTTCATCGTCACCTGCACCTGGCCGCCTTCGGGGAGCGTCTCGCTCCGGGTCGAGGCCACGGCGGCGGGGGAGAGCCCCGGCGCCGCGCTCACCGCGGTGGCCTCGGCCACCGCCGCCTTCCCGGCGAGCGTGCCGACGCGCTCGAGCTCCGCGTGCAGCGCCTCGGTGAACATCGCCTTCGCGCGGTCGAGCGGGACGCGGTCCTGCGGGCGCTTGGGGCCGGCGAGGCTCGGCTGCACGGTGCTCAGGTCGAGCTCGATCGTGTCGGTGAAGACGGGGTCCGGCGTCTCATCCGTGCGGAAGAGCCCCTGCGCCTTGGCGTACGCTTCCACCAGGCGCACCTGCTCCTCGCTGCGCCCGGTGAAGCGGAGGTACTTGAGCGTCTCGGCGTCGATCGGGAAGAAGCCGACGGTGGCTCCGTACTCCGGGGCCATGTTCCCGATCGTGGCGCGGTCGGCGAGGGAGAGGGAGGAGAGCCCGGCGCCGTAGAACTCGACGAACTTGCCGACGACCTTCTTCTGGCGGAGCATCTGCGTGACGGTCAGCACGAGATCGGTCGCCGTCGCGCCCGCGGGGAGCCGGCCGTGCAGCTTGAAGCCGACGACCTCGGGGACGAGCATCGAGAGCGGCTGCCCGAGCATCGCCGCCTCCGCCTCGATCCCGCCGACCCCCCAGCCGACGACGCCGAGCCCGTTGATCATCGTCGTGTGCGAGTCGGTCCCCACGAGCGTGTCGGGGTAGGCGATGCGCTCACCGTCGACGGTGGTGCTGAACACCGCACGCCCCAGGTACTCGAGGTTCACCTGGTGGCAGATCCCCGTGCCCGGCGGGACCACGCTGAAGTTGCGGAACGCGTTCTGCCCCCAGCGCAGGAAGGCGTAGCGCTCCTGATTGCGCTCGAACTCGCGCGTGGTGTTGATCAGGAACGCGGCTTCGGTGCCGTACTCATCGACCTGCACCGAGTGGTCGATCACCAGGTCGGCCGGCTGGAGCGGGTTGATGCGCTTCGGGTCGCCGCCGAGGCGGGCGATGGCGTCGCGCATCGCGGCGAGGTCGACGACGGCGGGGACCCCGGTAAAGTCCTGCAGCAGCACGCGGGCGGGGCGGAAGGCGATCTCCTGCTCGATCCCGGCCTTCACGTCCCAGCGGGCGAGCGCCTCGATGTCGCTGCGCTTGACGAAGGCATCGTCCTCGTTGCGCAGCAGGTTCTCGAGGAGGACCTTGAGCGTGAAGGGGAGACGGCTTACCGTGGCGCCGGGGAGGGAGGCCAGCGCGTCGAGGCGGAAGATCGTGTACGACGTTCCGTCCACCGCGAGGGTGGCGCGGCTGCCGAAGGAATTGAGAGAGTGCATGCCGTAACTCTGGTCGGTGCGCGCCCGTGGGGCGGGCGCGGTGAAGAACGGAGCCACTGCCGCCGGGCCCGCCCGTGGCGGGGGACCGACGGCAGGCTATCGATAATCTATCATCGGCGAGGACTGGACGGGGCCGGGCGGCGGGGCATACGTTCCGCCCGTTCCCCTCAATGCACGGCACGCCATCCGCTCAGCAATCGACCCATGGAGCGACGCGATGTCTTGAAGCTGCTCGGGGCGCTGGCCTCACTCCCGCTCACGGGGGTGCGGGGCGCCGAACGGCCCGCCTCCGGGGC
>JADGGM010000504.1 GCA_019689955.1 Gemmatimonadaceae bacterium | reverse complement strand
CACCAACGTGGCCGCGATCACCGCGGGACGGGCCGCGGGGGCGGGGGTGGTGCTCGCCCGGTCGGCGTTCGTGGCGCAGCTCCCGGCGCTCCTCGAGCGGGTGGCCGCGGCGGAACGGGCCCGTGGAGGCGCGTAACGCCCGGCCGCGCTCTGGCCTTCTCCCCGTCAAGGGGCGTAGATTGCGCGATGTGATCGACACGCGCCCGCAGGTGCCCGTGCACACGGGGGACACTGCGATCCGGGAGCTGGTGGCGGTGCGCGAGATCGTGCACGCCTTCCTGACTGCCGACCGGCCCGAGGAAGTCTTCCAGTTCGCGCTCGAGCGGGTCAGCCCGCTGGTGGGCGCGACGTTCGCATCGGTGTACGTCGTCGAGGAGAACGACGACGTGATGCGCCTCGCGGCCGCGTACAACTGGCCCGAGCGGTTCCGCCCCTTCCTCGGGCAGATGCGTGTGCGCCTCGGGCTCGGGCCGAGCGGTGAGGCGGCGAGCGAGCGCCGCATCGTGGAGGTGCCCGACGTCTTCGCCGACGAGTCGCTCGCCGACTGGCGCGAGGTGGCGAGCGAGCTGGGGTTCCGCGCGCTCGTGGCGATCCCGCTCGTCACGCGCGGCCGGGTGCTCGGCACGGTGACGTTCTACTTCGCCGAGGCCACGTCGACCCCCGAGTCGAACGGCCTCCTGCAGATCGTCGCGGACCAGATGGCGGCGACGGCGGAGAAGGCGCGGCTCATCCACGACCTCCGGCGCGCCAACGCGGCGCTCCAGGAGTCGAACGAGGAGCTCGAGCGGCAGTACCTCGCCGCCCTCGAGGCCCGCCGCCTCAAGGACGAGTTCCTCGCCAACATGAGCCACGAGCTGCGCACGCCGCTCACCGCGGTGCTCGGCTACACGTACCTGCTGCAGGAGGGGTTCTCCGGCCCGCTGACGGAAGACCAGCGGCGCACGCTCGCCCAGGTGACGTCGTCGAGCGAGCGGCTCCTGGTGCTGATCGAGGACCTCCTGGAGCTCACCACGCTCAAGCGCGGCGAGCTCCGCGTGGACGTGGAGGCGTTCGACCCGCGCGACGCGCTGCGCGAGGCGATCGAAGGGACGCGCGGCCTCCCGCCGACGGTCGCGCTGCGCGTGGAGGTGCCCGAAGGGACCGTGCACTGGATGCGCAGCGACCGAAAGAAGGTGGTGAAGATCCTGTCGAACCTGCTGAGCAACGCGTACAAGTTCACCACGCAGGGCGAGGTGTGCGCGAGCGTGGAGACGCGCAACGACCTCGTGCGCTTCACGGTCCGCGACACGGGGATCGGGATCGCGCCGGAGGCACAGCAGTTGGTGTTCGAGGAGTTCCGCCAGGTGGACGGTTCGGCGCGTCGTCCGTACGGCGGCTCGGGGTTGGGGCTCGCGCTCTCGCGCCAGCTCGCTCGGCTGCTGGGCGGCGACATCGAGCTGCAGTCGCAGCCCGAGGAAGGCTCGACGTTCGTGGTGGAGCTGCCGCTGGAGTACCAGGCGGACCTCCGCGTGGAGGCGGGTCCGCCCTGACGCGCAGGACCCTGATCGTTTTCCCTTTATCCCGGTTGACTATCGTCATGCTTCAAGAGATCAAGACGACCCGGCCCGCGGCCGAGGTGTTGGCGGCGGCCAAGACGTTCTTCACGCGGCGCAATCCGATCTACGCCGCGTTCATCGAGAAGGAGGGCCCGGACTACGTCACGTTCCGCGGGCAGGGCGGGGAGGAGCTGGTGATCGGCGTGACGCCCACCGAGGGCGGGACGCTGGTGCGCGGCTCGACGTATCTGTTCGACGCGCAGATCTCGCGCTTCTTCTCCACGCTCGACCCGGTGCCGGCGGCCGAGGAGATCGCCGGGTGAGCGCGCCGTTCGTGACGACGCTGCGCACGCGCGGCGAGAGCATCCGGCTCGCCCCCGCGGGCGCGAGCGAGGTGATGACGATCCGGGTGGAGATCCCGGAGGTGTGGGACGTGGTGCGCATCGAGGCGGCGCCGTCGGAGACGGTGCTGGGGGTGAAGGTGGCGGCGTTGGCGGCGCTCGTCCCGGGCGCGGACCATCGGCGCTACGTGATGAAGCTGCGCGGCTTCGAGGTGCTGGACGAGCACCAGACGCTCGTGGGCGCCGGCGCCGTGGACGGCTCGATCTTTCTGTTGACGCACCGCCGCCGTCGCCCGGTGCGGTGAGTCTCCGGTAGCCGGATCTGGCCGCCCCGCGCCTGCATGTCGACCTGCTACGGCTCGCTCCTGGAAGAGCTGCGCGGCACGCAGTGGCCCGCGTGCCGCGCCGAGCGCGGCCGCGCCGCGCCGCCGCTCGCCCCGCGTCGCCCGGCGCCCCCGTCCGAGCGTGCCGCGCGCCTCCAGCATCGGAGCGAGGGATCGCGCGCGCACGGGTGGACGCTCATCACCCACACGGACCGCGCCGGCCGGCACCTCCCGCACGGCCGCGCTCCGCGCGCGACGGTGCTGCTCGTGGACGCCGGCGCCTCGATGGCGCGCCCCGCGCTCGCGCCCACGAAGTGGTCGCAGGCGTGCAAGCTCGCGATCGGCCTCGCCGCCGTCGCGCACGCGGCGGGGGGCCCGATCGGGATCATCGTGTCCGCGCAAGGCGGCCCCCGTCTCCTCGCCCCGCGCCTGGATGACGACGTGCTGGGCGAGATCGCGCGCCTGCTCGCCGCGGTCGTGCCGGCCGGCGACGCCTCGCTCGTCACCGCGCTCGCGATGGTGCCCGCCACGCACCGCGTGGCCATCATCTCGGATTTCCTGACCGATCCCGATCCCCTCGCCCTCCCGCGCGCCGCGTCCGACCGTCTCGCCGCCGGCGGCGATGTCTATGCGGTCCACGTCGTCCCCCCTGCCGGCGCGGAGGGGGACGATCGCGCCGCACCACTGCCCGCCGACCATCGCGCCTTGTGGCCGCTCCCGAGCGTCGCCGATTCGTGGCGCGGATCCGGCGCCGCCTACACGCAGGTCGCGGCCGACGAGGCCACCGCGCGCGCGGTGCAGCGGATCGTGTCGCTGAGGTCCGCGTGACGGTCGCGTTCATCTCGCACGCCGACTGCGGCCGCCACGACACGGGGTGGGGGCACCCGGAGCACGTCGGCCGGTTGCGCTCGATCACGCGCGCGATGCGCGCGGACATGGAGCTCTTCGGCGCGCTGCTCCACGTCGAGGGG
>JADGGM010000503.1 GCA_019689955.1 Gemmatimonadaceae bacterium | reverse complement strand
GCGCACGGGCGCGTACGCCTTCGAGAAGAGCGGCTCTGCGTCGGGGTGCAGCTCATAGAGGAGCGCCGGCTTCCCCGCCCCCGCCCCACGCCGCACGCCAGCCTGCCGAACCAATCCGTCGCGCTCGAGCCCGGTCAGGTGCGCCCGCACCGCGTTGTCGGTCATCCCGAGCGACTGGGCGAGCTCGTCCACCGTGCGCGCTCCCCGGCGAAGCAGCGCGAACAGCCGCCCCCGCGTCGACTCGAGAAACCGTCGGCCGAAATCGACGGATGCCATGGTCTTATCCCCTCTCCAGAGCTCTCGCAGGTTAGCCCATGTACGTCTAAATGTCAAATAATCCACAAAACTACTTGACATAATGGGCTTTTTCTTGCATCCCTATCGCTCCTCGACCGACTGACCACGGCGCGACCGCCTCAGCGGGAGCGCCCTGGAGCTCTCAACCTTTCCACCGGAGTTGCTCATGCGTCGGAAAACTTTCGCTCTCGTCGCGCTCGGCGTCGCTCCGCTCATCGCCTTCACCACCGCCGAGGCCCGCTGGTCCGCCCCGGAGCCGACGGCCACTCAGCCCAACCGGGCCCTCCCCGCGATCGATGACGCCACGATCGTCGCGATCTTCGATGCCGCGAACACGTACGACATCGAGACCGGAAGCCTGGCGATGAAGAAGGGGCACTCGAAGGAGGTCAGAGACTTCGGCGCCATGCTCGTCCGCGATCACACCAACGTCCGCCAGCAGGGGCGCGACCTGGCGAAGAAGCTCGGCGTCACCCCCACCCCGCCCAAGGAGAACCCGCTGGCGGCCGACCACGAGGCAGCCATGAAGCGCCTGCGCTCGCTCAAGGGGGCGGCGTTCGACCACGCCTTCCTGCAGAACGAGGTCACCTTCCACAAGACTGTGATCGACGCCGTGCAGACGACCTTCCTCCCGGCCATCCAGAACCAGGAGCTGAAGGACTTTGTGACCAAGGTCGCGCCCGCGTTCCAGGCGCACATGGCCGGCGCGCAGAACCTCGACCAGAAGCTGTTCCCAAGCTCCGCGGCGCGGTGATCGCCTGCCGAGCGGGGCGTCGCTGTCGAGGCGACGCCCCGCCTCGGCTCACACCGTCCGCCCGGCCAGCTCCTCCTCCGGCCCGTGCAGCAGCGCGCGCGTGGCTGGATGCTCGGGGCGCTCCAGCACGGCGCGCGCGTCTCCCTGCTCCACGAGCACGCCGTCGGCGAGCACCGCCACGCGATCGGCGTGCGCCCGCGCGAAGTCGATGTCGTGCGTGGCCACGAGCAGCCCGCGCCCCTGCGCCGCGAGCCCGCGCAGCGTCTCCCCGAGCGCCCCGCGCCGGGCGGGGTCGAGCGCGGAGGTGGGCTCGTCCATCAGCAGGACCATCGGATCCGGGGCGAGCGCCCGCGCGATCGCCACGCGCTGCGCCTCGCCCCCCGAGAGCTGCCGCGGGTACGCCGCACCCCGCCCCGCCACGCCGAGCGCATCGAGCAGCTCGAACGCCCGCGCCTCCGCCCGCGCGCGCGGCCAGCGGAGCGCGTGCACGGGGGCGAGGGTGACGTTCTCGAGCGCCGTGAGGTGCTCGAACAGCGCGTGCGCCTGAAACACCATCCCCACCCGGCTCCGCAGCCCGCGCAGCCGCGACTCCGGGGGGAGCGGACCTGGGTGGAGCGTGACGCCGTCGACCGCGATGTGC
This sequence comes from Gemmatimonadaceae bacterium, assembly GCA_019689955.1. Classification (GTDB taxonomy): domain Bacteria; phylum Gemmatimonadota; class Gemmatimonadetes; order Gemmatimonadales; family Gemmatimonadaceae; genus JADGGM01. The sequence continues at coordinate 1,492 of JADGGM010000503.1, read as the reverse complement.
CCCGCGCTGAAGGGTTGCAGCGCCGCGATCGCCCGCAGCACGGTCGACTTTCCCGCGCCCGACACTCCCATGAGCGCGCAGATCTCCCCGGGCGCGACGTTCAGGTCCACGCCCCGCAGCACCGCGCGCTCCCCGCGCAGCACCTCGAGCCCGCGCACCACGAGCGCGCCGCTCACGCCGCGCTCCACCGCCGCTCCAACCGCCGCGCCACGCGCGAGAGCGGGAGGGAGAGCACGAGGTACACCGCCGCGCAGAGCGCCCCCGGCACCACCCAGCTCCCGATGTTCGTCGCGTAGATCGCCGTCTGCTTGGTGAGCTCCACCACGGTGATGACGGAGACGAGCGACGAGTCCTTGAGCAGCGCGACGAAGTCGTTGGTCATCGGTGCCAGCGCGAGCCGCAGCGCCTGCGGCCCGCACACGAGCCAGAGGATCTGCCCCTCGGAGAGGCCGAGCGTGCGCGCCGCCTCGAGCTGCGGCCGCGGGATCGCCTCGAGCGCGGCCCGGTAGATCTCCGACTCGTACGCGGCGTAGTTGAGCCCGAGCCCGAGCACCGCCGCCGCGAACGCGGGGAGACGAATGAGCCCGGAGAGCCCGTAGTAGATCACGAAGAGCTGCAACAGCACTGGCGTCCCGCGTATCACTTCCACGTACACGGAGAGAGCGCGCTGCACGATCGGCGGCCCGTACACGCGCCCCGCCGCCACCGCGGCCCCCACCGCGACGGCGAGCGCCATCGCGAGGCAGGAGAGCGCGAGCGTGACCACCGCCGCCCGCAGCAGCGCGGGCAGGTAGCTCTGCACGGACCGCGCCGCCCGCGGCGTATCCGCGGGACGCTCCGGCGCAGCGGCCAGCGCGGTCTCGAAGTACCGCGCTTCCCGCTCGCTCCACACCCCCCACGCGCGAAACGTCTTCTCCAGCGAGCCGTCGCGCATGCGCGCGCGCAGGATCGCGTTCACCGAGTCGCGGAGCGCCGTGTCGCCACGCGCGAGCACGGCCACGTAGTGCCCGATCGCGACGGGCTCGGGCTCGATGATGAACCCGCCGGTGCGCCGCAACGAGCGCTCGGCGATGATGTTGTCGAGCAGCACCGCGTCCACCCGCCCCGCAACGAGATCGCTGTAGGGGTGCACGTCGTCGTCGTACGACACGGGGATCACCCCGAACCGCGACTGCGCATCGAGGAGAATCTGATAGGCCGTGGTCGCGCCGAGCGTCGCCACGCGACGCCCCGCGAGGTCGGTGAGCCGCCGAAACCGGTCGCGGTCCTCGGGCCGCACCGCGAGCACCTCGGAGAACTCGAAGTACGGGATCGTGACCGCGTGCCGCGCGCGCAGCTCAGGCCGGTCCTCCACCCCCGACATCCCGATGTCGAAGTCCCCCCGCTCCACCGACGCGTCGATCGAGCTCCAGGCGACCTGCACGAAACGCGGCTCCCGCCCGAGCCCACGCGCGATCATTCCGGCGATCTCCACGTCGAATCCCCGCACGCG
>JADGGM010000502.1 GCA_019689955.1 Gemmatimonadaceae bacterium | reverse complement strand
CCCTCCCCCTGCCCCCCCTGGTCGAGCGCCGCGGCGGCGAGCAACGCCTTGGCCGCGAGGCTGGAGCGCGGGAGCCTGGCGACCTCCTGGAACAGCGCGCCGCTCAGCGCCGGGGCACGCAGGCTGTCGCGCGCCACCTCGGCGGCGAGGAAGAGCGCCGCGCCGCTCCCGTCGTCCCGGTCGTGGAGCATCTGGAGCAGGAGCAGGTTGTCCTCGAGGCGGCGCTGCAACGCGCTCCCCGCGGCGCGCGCACGGCCGCGCGCGATCACCGCCTCCACGTCGGCGATCGACGTGAGGTCGCGCAGCTCGGCCAGCGTGAGCCGCGCCGCCGCGTCGCGCTGAACGAGCGTGTCGCGCGTCAGGCGTGCAGCCGCAGCGAAGTGCGCGCGCGCCGCGGAGTCGTGCTGCGCGTCGAGCGCGAGCTGGCCCACCGTAACGTGGAGCCGCGCGCGGTCCTCCGCCGACGCCCGCGACGAGTCGTAGCGCGCCACGATGCGCTCCACCCCGGCGGCCCGCCCGCGCTGCCAGAGCGCCCGCAGCTCGGCGAGGAGGTCGGGGCGATAGTCGCCGCGGGCAGCGCGCCGGGCGAGCACGGATTCGGCCTCCGCCGCGCGGCCCATGGCGAGAAAGACGCGGGCCAGCTCCCACTCCGCGCGCGCCGCGTTCGTCTGCCGGAGGTAGACGCGCGCGGAATCCGGCTCCCCCAGGTGGACCGACGCCACCGCGGCCCAGAGCGCCGCGTCCGCCGCGATCCGCTTGTCGGCCACCCGCGTGACCGGCGCGAGCATCGCGCGCGCCTCGCGATAGTCCTCCTCCCGGACCCGGCAAACCCCGCGCGCCAGGAGCGCGCGCGCGAAGCGCTCCTCGTCGCCCCCGCCACGGGCCAGAAACGCGACCAGACGCGGTTCCGCGCGGTCGCACCGGTCCGACATGGCCCACGCCCACCCGGCGATGAAGAGCGCGTCGTCGGTCCAGCGGCTCTTCGGGTGGTGCGCGAGGACAGACTCGGCCTTCTGTGCCGCGAGCGCGTACAGCGACTCCGCTTCCGCCGAGCGACCGGTGCGGCGCATTGCGTCCCCGTGCTTCTCAGCCTGGCGCGCGTTGTACACGCCATTGAAGTAGGCACACCCCGCCAGCAGCGGTACGCTCGCCAGCCGGAGGGCGCCGTGCCTCATGGCGTCGCGGCCCCCAGGCGGCGCTCGTAGCGGTCGAGGTAGGCGATCGTCGCATCGGCGATCGCGTTCGCGATCTCCCGCTGGTGCGTCGGGCTGCTGATGAAGCGCGCATCATCGGGGTTGGTGCCGAAGCCGATCTCCACGAGCACGGCGGGCATGTACGCCGTGACGAGCACCCGGAATCCCGCCTGCTTCACCCCGCGGCTCGGCCCCGGCTCGATCGCGCCGAGCTTCGCCTGGATCGTCTCGGCCAGCTCGCTCGACTCGCGCAGGTGCTCGTTCTGCGCCATGTCGTTGATGATGAAGTTGAGCGGGTCGTCCTTCTCCGCCTGCACGCTCGTCTCGAAGCGCACCGACGCGTTCTCCATGTCGGCGACGCGCTTCGCATCCTCGGTCTTGGCCTCGGCCAGGAAGTAGGTCTCGTAGCCGCGGGCATCGCCGGGGCGGCGCCAGTTCGGGTTGGCGGCGTTGACGTGGATCGAGACGAAGAGGTCGCCGTGGTGCTCGTTGGCGATGCGGCCGCGGTCGGAGAGGGCGATCAGCGTGTCGGTGGTGCGCGTCATCACGACGTCCACGCCGCGATCGCGGAGCGCGGTGCGCAGGCGCTTGGCGACGGCGAGGGTGATGTCCTTCTCGTAGATCTTCCACGAGGTGCCGATGGGGCCGGTCATCCCGTTGTCCGGCCCGCCGTGCCCGGCGTCGACGACCACCACGCGCCGGTGCGCCCGCGTCGCGCGACCGCGCGGCGCCGAGGCGGCGCGGCGCGGCGCGGTCGTGGAGGCGGGGATGATCGCGTCCGCCCCTCCGATCACCCGCAGCTCGCCGCGCGACGAGTCGTACGACAACCGGTCCGGAGCGAGGCGCGGGAGCAGCTCCGTCACCACCTGCAAGGGGACGACGAGCCGTCCCCCCTGCACGAACGGCGCGGCGGCGAGCGGGATCACCTCCCCGTCCGCCTTCACGTACGGGACGTGCTCGATGACGTCGAGGTCGACCCCGGCCACGTGCACGGCCCAATGCGCGTTCGGGCGCCGCTCGACTTTCACGGAGACGGCGGGGGCCAGCCGCTCGATCGGCACCGCCGCGCCGACGCTCGTCGGGACGAGGGGGACCGACGTGTCGCGCCCCGCCGCGCGCACGGAGAGCACGCCCGGCGCCGCGGCCGCGAGCTGGAGGGCGAGGGTGAGGTGGGCGATCATCGCACCCGGGCCGCGCGCGCCATCTCGCGCTCGTCGTCGCGGCGGCGTGCGTCGGCGCGCTTGTCGTACAGCTTCTTCCCCTTGGCCAGCGCGAGCGTGACCTTGGCCCGACCGCGAGTGAAGTGGATGTCGAGCGGGATCAACGTGAGCCCCTGCCGCTCGACCGCGCCGATGAGCTTGCGAATCTCCCGCCGGTGCAGGAGGAGCTTGCGCGTGCGGAGCGGATCGTGGTTGAACTGGTTCCCCTGCTCGTACGGCGCGATGTGCGCGTTGAGCAGAAAGAGCTCACCGCCGCTCACGATCGCGTGGGCGTCGGTGATGTTGGCCTTCCCATTGCGCAGCGACTTGACTTCGGTGCCGGTGAGCACGAGCCCCGCCTCCCACGTCTCCAGGATGTGGTAGTCGTGTCGGGCGCGCTTGTTCCGCGCGACGATCTCGGGCGTGTCCTGCTCGGGCATGCGAGGAAGAATCGGATCAAGGGAGGCGAGCGTCTGCGGGTGGCCGGCTCACGATGCACGCGCCTCGGACCGCCGGCTCCAGCCCGTTTTCGGGCAAGCTAGGCGTGGCCGGGACGCGGCGCAACCACGTCGCGTTGACTTTGCCCCCCCGCGCCGATACGTTTGGTCACCACGCCGAAGTGGTGGAATTGGTAGACGCGCTGCGTTCAGGGCGCAGTGGGCGACAGCCCGTGGGGGTTCGAGTCCCCCCTTCGGCACTCGACGCGCTGCACGGGCATCGAGCAACGAGAGCGAGCGACGCATTCGCGTCGGTCGCTCTTTTTCTTTCCATGCACGACGGGTCAGCGCCGCGCGGG
>JADGGM010000501.1 GCA_019689955.1 Gemmatimonadaceae bacterium | reverse complement strand
GTAGCGGCACGGCGGGCTGCTGCACAGCGCCGCGCGTCGACGCGTTCACGCTAGGCGCGCGTGCGCCAACTCGGCTCGCCCCTCGCTCCGCCGCCCCACCGCGCTCACGACCCCCAGCACCACCACGTTCGTCACCAGCGCGACGATCCCGACGTTGAGGTCCGTCACCACCGCGGGCCACGACGGGAAGAGCGTCGCCATCGTGTGGTGCGAGAGCGTGAGGTAGGTGACCGTCGCCTCCCCCGCGAGAATCCCGGCGAGCGCCCCGCCCCGCGTGGCGAGCGGGCGGCGCGGGAGGCTCAGCACCAGCGCCGGGAAGAGCTGCGTGACGATGTTGTACCCCATGAGCAAGAGCGCCACCAGCGTCGCGCCGCCGCGGAAGGTGATGTACACCGTGAGGAGCGCGACCAGGGGGACGAGCGCCTTGGCCAGCATCGCGATCGTCGCCTCGCCCGTCCCCGGGCGCACCTTGGCATACACGTTCTTGGCGAGCAGCGTGCACACGGTCATGAGGAGCATCGAGCCCGGCACGAGCGCCGTGAGCAGCCCGGCGGCGCCTACGGTCCCGACGACCCACGGGGGGAGCGCCTGCTTGGCGACGCGGAGCAGCGAGAGGTCCGCGTCCGCACCGGTGAGCCCGGGCACCTGCAGGATCGCCGCGAAGCCGACGAAGAAAACGAAGAGGAGCACCACCTGATAGAGCGGGAGCAGCACGGCGTTCTTGCGGAAGACCCCCTCGTCGCGCGCCGTGTACGTGGAGCCGAAGGTGTGCGGCCACATGTAGAAGCCGAGCGCGCTGAGCACGACGGTGGAGATGAACCAGCTCGGGCTCATCCCCGTCGACGGCAGCGTGAGGAACCCCGGCCGGGCACGGTCCACCGCCTCGAACATGGGCTGGATCCCGCCGTAGTAGCGCAGCGGCAGGTACGCGCCGAGCGCCACCGCGACGACGAGGATCATGAGATCCTTGATCACCGCGGTCCACGCCGAGCCGCGCACGCCGGAGACGACGACGTAGGTGACGAGCGCCGCGCTGCCGACCCACACCGCGGCCTCGGCGGAGACGGCGCCGTACGAGGTCTCGGAGACGATGATCCCGAGCCCGCGGAGCTGGAGCACGAGGTAGGGCACGATCGCCGCCACGCTCACCACGGACACCACGATCCCGAGCGCCGGGCTCCCGTACTTGCTGGCGAAGAAATCGGCCTGCGAGACGAGGGCGTGCTCCTTCGCGTAGCGCCAGACGGGAGGGAGGAGGAAGTACGACATCACGTACGCGAGCGGGCAGTAGCACAGGATGTAGAACGCGGGCGCGCCCTTCCCGTACGCCCACCCGCTCCCGCCGAGGAAGGTGAACGTCGTGTATATCTCCCCGGCCATGAGGAGGAAGACGAACGCGGTCCCGAACCCGCGGCCGCCGACGCTCCACTCCTCGAGGGTCGCCGGACGGCCGCGCCGCGCGCGCACGCCGAGGACGAGGGCGAGCGCGAGGAAGAAGCCGAGGATGCCGATCGCTGCGCTCACCGCGGGGCGTCGCGCTCGGCGCGGTCACGCGCGCGGTCGAGCGCGGCGATGAGGGCCATGATCGCCGAGGCGAGCACCACCCACGCGACGATCCAGAACAGCAGGAAGGGGAGCCCGGCGACGTAGGGGTGGACGCGATTGGCGAAGGGGATGCCGCCGAGCATGCCGATGGCCGGGACGAGCGCCAGCCATCCGTAGCGCCTCACGGCGTGCGGTCTCCGCGGAGGAAGTCGAGCGCGGCGCCGATGAAGATCGCGACGCCGGTCTCGAGCGCGCGTTCGTCGATGTCGAACCGCTCGTGGTGGTGCGGGTGCACGATCCCGCGCTCCTCGTTGCGCGCGCCGATGAAGAAGAACGAGCCCGGCGCGCGCTGCTGGTAGGCCGAGAAGTCCTCGCCGCCCATGGTGGGGCGCGCCTCCACGAGCGCGTCGCGCCCCACGGTCCGCTCCACGACGCGGCGCAGGAACGCGCTCACCGCTTCGTCGTTCACCACCGGGCGGTAGCTCCGCTCGAAGGTGAGCTCGTAGCGCGCGCCGTGCGCTTCGGTGATGCCGCGGACGATACGCTCCATGAGCTGCGGCACGCGGGCGCGGAGCGCGGCGTCGAAGGTGCGCACCGTGCCGGTGAGCTCCGCGCTCCCGGGGATCACGTTGTCCGCGGTGCCGGCGATGAAGCGCGTGACCGACACGACGACGTGGTCGAGCGGGTCCACGTTGCGCGCGACGATGTGCTGGAGGTTCGTGACGATCTGCGCGGCGACGGCGATGCTGTCCACGGTCTCGTGCGGCGCCGCCGCGTGCCCGCCCGCACCGATCACGACGAGGCGGAAGACGTCCGGCGAGGCCATGAGCGCGCCGGCGCGGACGCCGACCTGCCCGATGGGCATCGGGAGCCAGAGGTGGGCGCCGATCACGGCGTCGACGCCGTCCACCACGCCGGCGTCAACGAGCTCCTGGGCGCCGCCGGGATAGAGCTCTTCGGCGTGCTGGAAGATGAACCGCACCTCGCCGTGCAGCCGGTCGCGGAGCCCGGCGAGCACCGTGGCCGCGCCGAGGAGCATCGCGGTGTGCCCGTCGTGCCCGCAGGCGTGCATCACCCCCGGATTCTCCGAGGCGTAGTCGACCTCGTTCTTCTCGAGGATCGGGAGCGCGTCCATGTCCGCCCGCATCGCCAGCACGGGGCCCGGGTGGTCCCCGCGGAGGCGCGCCACGACGCTCGTGGCGGTGGGGCGGGAGAGCTCGAGCCCGTCGACCTCCGCGAGCGCGTCGTACACGAACTGCGCCGTGCGCTCCTCGTGGAACGACAGCTCGGGGTGACGGTGCAGGTAGCGCCGCCAGCCGATGACGGTGTCGCGGATGCGCGCCGCCGCCTGGGCCGGGGAGAGATCGTGAGGGTGGAGACTCGTCGTCATGCCATGACTCCTGGGAGCCGCAGATGCCCGCTTCGCGAATGTGACGCCGCGGCCCCCGAACCGCCAGCCCCGAACGGAGCGCGGAGGACGCGGAACGTCCGTGTCGTGCCGGTCCCGGAAAGTGCCGCGCGCGTTCAGCGGGGCGCCGCGACGGTCCTGGGCCAGCAGCGGCGGGCGATCGCGATCGCGAGGAGCTGCGCGGCGATCACGAAGGCGACGCACCCGCCCCACCCGGCGTACGTCCAGGTGAGCCCGGGG
>JADGGM010000500.1 GCA_019689955.1 Gemmatimonadaceae bacterium | reverse complement strand
CGCGGGGTCCGCGGGCCGGGCGGGGCTGGTCAAACAACCCCCCCCCGGCTCTTCGTGTGAGCGCACCGGTGCGGGCCTACTGGACGCGCGTGAGCTGGATGTGCCAGGTATCGATGCCGCTGCCGTCCGATGACGTGCCGGTGGCGATGTCGATGCCGGTACTGGGAAGTGTGCTCAGGTCGAAGTGCCGGTAGAAGTCGAAGCCGTTCGGCTCGGTGGGCTTCTTGTAGACGGCCCAGAAGCTCGCGCCGGACGCCACGCCCGGGAGATCGGTGATGCGGTTGGTCGGGTCGCTGGAGCTGTAGGCGTGCCAGACGACGCCGGCCTTGTCGGTCCACGTGACCTCGGCCTCCATGCTGAAGGTGTTGCCGCGAATCGTCACCTGCATGGTGCCGTAGCCGCTCGTGTCGGTCTCGCTGTACCACGTCCCCGACCATTGGCCGACGATGCGCGGGAGGAGTGGGTCGGTGACGATGACTCGCGTCGCCGCGGTGCGCGTACCCCGCGTCGCGGTGACCGTGGCCGTCCCTGGCTCGAGCGCCTGGAAGATCCCCGGCCCGGTCGGGAGGGCGACGGACGAGTCGCTGGACGACCATTGATCGGCTCGGAGCGTTCGCGCGATGGTGTCGCCAAAGGCGTTGGTGAAGGTAAGGAACACGCCGAAGCGGCTCCCGGTCGTGGTGGAGACGGAGGCCTGAGACGGGAGCATGTCGTGGACGGCGCACGCACCGTACACCTGCTCGGCCCCGGCGACGACGGCATCGGCGGCCTCGTAGCGCAGGTAGCTGGTGTTGACATAGTGCAGCGTCGTGAACCCCTGCCAGAGCCGATACAGCTTGCCCACCACGCCCACGGCATCGAGCGCTTTCGCGCGAAGGTCGACGCTGCGCGAGAGCTCCGTGCTGGTCCGTGGCCACGTGTTGCCGCCGATCGACGGGACCATGTCGCCGTCGACGACGACCGGGGCGAGATAGTGGGTCGGGACGTCCCAGCGGGCGCTCACGGGAGAGGCGAGCGAGACGACGCCGATGCAGGCGGAGTCCAGCCGCCCGTGATACAGGTTGTGCTGTTTGAGGAAGTGGATCGCCTGGTTCGCCATCAGGTTCCCCTGGGAGTGCGGAACGAGGATGACGTGACGGCCGAGCCGGCGGTAGCGTTGAATGTCGTTGCCCAAGCGCGCAGCGTCGACCTCCTGGGCGCTGCTGTTGGCGAGGATCGAGATGACCTGCCGGATCGCCTCGACGATGTCCGCGTCCGATAGATCGCGCAGCGTGGAGTCGCGCATGCACTGCGCCATGAAGTCGGGGAACGAGTTGGCCCCGATGGTGCCGCCCGCCAAGCGCGCGCCGAAGAACTGGACGCAGTCCATTCGATGCTGCTCCGGCGTCGGAGCTTGGGCGCCCCAGGTCCTGTTGTAGAACAACCGGTACGCGATGTTGCTCGACTCGAAACCGGGGATCTTCCGGATCAAGGAATGGAGGTGCGCCATCGTCAGCGACGCGTCAAACTGCTCCGTCAGGATACCGTTCACATAGAGAAAGACGGTCGGCTCGATCGTGTCCGTCAGGATGGCCGTCGGCGATACGGACGCCGACGGAACCGGAGCGCGTTTGAGGAACGACACGACCCCCGTATCACCGGGATTGAGGATGGGCGTCCCCCCTGGATCCCCGAGCGCGTCAGGACCGATGCGAAAGGAGTAGCCGGCGAGCGCGGCATCCACGCGACGGAGGGCCGCCTCGTCGTCGAGGAAGTCGAACGCCAGGGCATCCACGGTGGCGATGTCGCGTTGCGCGGCCGCCAGGTCAGTCGTGCGCTGAGCGTACGCATACGCGGAGTCGAGGTATGCTTGAAACGCGGCGGGAACGTCCGCGGCGGTGAGGACTGCCTGGGCCGCGCTGAACAACCCCTCGGCAGCTTGGGGAACGGTCAGGAGACGGTCCGCCGTGATCGTGACGACGTGAGGCGCCGTATCTGCCATGATGGCACCGGTCGACGGCGCGGCGCGCCCATCGATTCGCACGTGCACATTGGTGTACCCGGTGGCCGCGGCGTAGCTGTAGCGGACGGAATCGCCGACCGAGCCGACGGTATCGGCAAGCGGCGCGCCGACGATCGTGCTGTCGGCGAGAATGACGATCGGAGCCGCCGGGATCGCCGCTTCCTTCGCGGACGCCTCGACCGAGATGGTGAAGTGATGGGTTCCCCGCCTCACGGCCACTTCGAGCCATCGTACGCGGGACTGGGTCCCTGGTGCGAGGGCTTGGACCTCCCCCTGTGGCGCCAGCAAGGAATCGAACCGCCAGACCTTTGCACCGGCGAAGGCGGTATCATGTGGACCGATGAGTGAGTCGGCGTTCACGAAGCGAAGTGACGCATCGTGATACCGATGAGCGCCGCGGTACTTGTGGTGGTTGTGGTAGGGCCCAGGTGTGGGGTGAGCGACGATGAGGCTGTCATCCCAACCATAAACACGCGCGGGGGGGCGAAGTGTCGTTGCCCCCGCGTTGCGCAGAGCGAGTGGGATGCGGAGGATGCCGCTCCGGTGGTCGAAGGCGCCACCATCCGCGAGCTCGATGCGGAGGTCGCCGTGGCAATCTCCTCCTTCGAGAGGGGTGATGACCGCCTCGCGTGGCCCGGGACCGCGGAGGCGAACATCCAAACGTGTGCAGGCGTGCGCGATCGCGGGCCTCGTTGCCGAGACGGTGGCAGGCGGCAGCGGAGCTGCCTGCCGCGAATGAAGCGGATCGGTGGGGAGGTCGTTGGAGTGGCAGGCGACGATCGCGATCAGCGAGCACGTGGCGACACGCCACGCTTGGTCGAAGTGCATATTACCTGTTGCAGTTGAAGTAGGCGAACGCGCTCGGCTGAAGCATCGGCTCGAGCGCTGACGACGGTCGGCCGTGACCGCCCGCGTGCCATGGCTCACCGAGGTCGGGACGATGTCTGCGGTCGATACGTCGTCCGCAGCGAGGCAGCTTGTGCCGGTGGCACTGAGAGAGCGTACGAGCGTGGGTCGTGTGACTTCGTGGATGTTGACCCGTCTCGTCGCAGGATTTCCAACCGATGTTCGAGAACCCCTATGATCGAGGCTATGCGCCGCGCAGCGATCGTCGGCTCACTCTTCAGTCTCCTGGCATGCCGAGAAGCCCCACCCCGGGGCCCATCGCGCACCGTGGCGACCCACCCCCACGCGGCGGATCGCTACGCG
>JADGGM010000499.1 GCA_019689955.1 Gemmatimonadaceae bacterium | reverse complement strand
GCTTGCGGAGCTCATGTTCATCGAGGTGCTTCGCCGCTACCTCGACGAGCTCCCGGCCGGGCACACGGGGTGGCTCGCCGGGCTGCGCGACGAGGTGGCTGGGCGCGCCTTGACGCTCCTCCACGGCGACCCCGGCCGCCCCTGGACGCTCGACACGCTGGCGCGGGAGACCGCCGCCTCTCGGTCGAACCTGGCCAAGCGGTTCACGCTCCTCGTCGGCCAGCCCCCCATGCAATACCTCGCGCAATGGCGGATCCAGGTCGCCGCCAACCGCCTCGCGCAGAGCGGTGCGAAGATCGCCACGATCGCCGCCGAGGTGGGGTACGATTCCGAGGCCGCGTTCAGCCGCGCCTTCAAGAAGGCCACCGGGCTCGCCCCCGGCGCGTGGCGCGAGGCCCGCCGGGCTCCGCGCGACGAGCACACCGCCGCGACATAGAGGCGCCCGGGCAAGAAGTCGGGACGATCAGTCATTCCCGGTGCAGCGCCGCCTCGCCACACTGTCGCCAGCGCGCCGTGGCGGCGCGCCTCGACCCAACTGGAGGAGGCGTAGCATGTCGCTCGAGACGACATCCGGCACCGGAGGCGGCCGCGAGCCCGCCACCTGGTCCGAGGATCCCCTGACGGCCCGCGCGCGCGCCGTGTGGAGCGGGGGCGACTTCTTCCCGATCGCCCGCGGCTACGCGCCTGGCGCCGCGGCGTTCATCGAGCGCCTCGGGCTCCGCTTCGGCGAGCGCGTGCTCGACGTCGCCTGCGGCACCGGGAACCTGGCGATCCCGGCGGCGCGCGCCGGCGCGACGGTCACCGGCGTCGACATCGCCCCGCACCTGATCACGCGCGCGCGGCTCGAGGCGCGCGCGGCCGGCCACGCCGTCCGCTTCGACGTCGGCGACGCCGAGTCGCTCCCGTATGGCGACGACGAGTTCGACACGACGGTGTCGATGTTCGGCGCGATGTTCGCGTTCCGCCCCGAGCGCGTCGCCTCGGAGCTCGCGCGGGTGACGCGCTCCGGCGGCCGCGTGGCGATGGCGAACTGGACCCCCGAGGGGTTCGTCGGGGAGATGCTGCGCGCGCACGTCGCCGTGGTGCCGCCGCCGCCCGGTGTGCCGAGCTCGCTCCTGTGGGGGAAGGAGGAAGTGGTCCGCGAGCGCTTCGGCGACCGGGCGAGCGCCGTCGTCTGCACGAAGCGCATGATGGAGCTCCGATTCCCGTTCGAGCCCGCGGCCGTGACCGAGCTGTTCGCGACCTGCTACGGCCCCACCGTCGCGACGCTGAAGGCGACCGATCCCCGCGGCGCGAGCCAGCTCCGCGAGGCGCTCACCCGGCTCTTCACGGAGCACAACACCGTGACGGACGGGACCACGGCGGTACAGGCGGAGTACCTCGAGGTCGAGGTGCGGACCGCCTGACGAGGGTAGTGAGCGCGGGGCGACGCGCCCCGCGCTCGCTGCACGTGGTTCCCCATCACGTACATGGACTTCCACTCCCGGTGGAGACGGGGTGACGACCCGGCGAGGCATCGCTGCGTTCGGGCCGGCGCGCCGTCACGCGGTGGGTGGGAGCTCGTCCGCGCTCGCGCCGTACACCGACGGGACGAGCGCCCCGGTCTGCCGCAGGTACACGGTGAGCTGCCCGCGGTGATGATACCAGTGATTGAGCAGGATCGTGCGCAGCATCACGCCGCGCGTCATCGTGCTGGCCGGGCGCCCGCCGACGCTCATGGTCCACGTGGCGCCGAGCGCCGCGTCGTCCAGCTTGCCGAGGTTCGCTCGTGCTATGGCCATGCTCTCCTCGAATTGCGCGAGCAGCTCGGCGGTGCTGGCCGCGGTCGGGCGCGGGATCGGCCCGCTCACGTTGAAGACGTCCTGCATCGCGAGCTCCGAGATCCTCGCCGGGATGGTGGCCACGTGGTGCGCGAGCTGGCCGAGCGACAGGGACTTGTCGTGCGGCTTCCAGTCGAGCCGATCGCCGGGCACGCGCTCGAGCACCCGTCGCGTGGTCCGCGCTTCGTGCTCCAGCTCCTGCATCAATTCGTGGATCGTCGCCATGGTCACGTTCTCCAGGTATGTGATCGAGACGGCCGGCCATCATCGACGTCTCGGGGTGCCTCGCCGCACTCGCCTCGCGTCGGCCTCGGCGGTGCGTCTCCGTCAGCGCGGCGTCACTCGCACGTGACGCCGCGCCGCACGAGTCCGCGCAACTCCTCCGTGAGCGCCGCGCTATCGTGCGGGCGGCCGTGCCACGCGGCCGGCGTGCTCTGAAAGAGGGCGGCGGACCAGTCGCCGCCGTCGCGCGTTGCGACGAGGGTGTGGACCGTGTTCACCGCGGGGTTGATGTCCGCGCTGCCGGGCGGGACCATGCCGGCGACGGCCCGGAGCAGGACGACGTCTGGGCCGAGCGCGCGCACCTCGCGCACCGTGGCCACGTAGGCCGCGGTCGGATGGTCGGCGAAGATGGGGCGGAGGTGCGCCTCAATCGCGCCGGGTGAATCCACCTGGCTCCCGTCGAACCCGACCATGTTGCCGTTCGGCGCGAAGCAGCGCGCCATTGCCGCGGCGTCACGCCGATTCCAGGCAGTGAGAAGCCGCTCATAGAGTGCGCGGGCGCTTCGGTCCGCCGTGAGCTGTTCGGCATCTTTCACGAGTTGCGTTCCTCGAGTGGGTGAGCGGGGTCCGCCGTCTAGCTGATCCAGGTGCCGAGCGCCATGCCGAAGAGCGTCAGGATGAGCGCGATCGCAGCGCACGTCCCCACGACGGCCGCGACGCCTCGGCCGAGGCGGAGCAGTCGCGCGATGGTGTCGTGACACCCGCGCTCGCTCAGCATCCGGTCGCTGATCCCCCAGCCGCCGAACGCGACGAAACAGAGCGCCGCACTGAGGAGCGGCGCCCATCCCGGCGGCCTGAGCACGAGCGCCACTGCGGCGATGACGAGTCCTCCACCAACATCGAGGGCCAGCCGGCCGTCCGATGCGTGACGCGCCCGTTGCGCGAGGAGCGCGGGGAGCGTCGCGCGTGGCTGTGGGATGGTTGCGATCATCGGGTCCTCCGGCGAGACGCGCTCCATCATGCAGCGCCGTACGACGAGGAGGAAGGGGCCAAACCGCCTCCGAGTTCCGCCCATTCACGCGATCGCAGGAGCGCGCCATCGGTGACAGTGTCGCGACGGCAACGCCGGAAAAGCACGAACCCCGCTCGGTGCTCCGGCGCCACGCGCGG
>JADGGM010000003.1 GCA_019689955.1 Gemmatimonadaceae bacterium | reverse complement strand
GGGGATGAATGTCCAACCCTCTGAACGCCTGGACCGAACCGCCATGACCCACGATCGCGATGAGCTCGATGATGTCGATCCCGCAGTGCTCGCGCGCTACCTCTCCGGCGAGGGGACGCGCGAGGATCGCGAGGTCATCCAGCGCTGGGTCGGCGCGGACCTGGCGCGGCGGCAGCGGCTGGAGACGTTGCGCGCGCGGTGGAGCGAGGCCGCGGCGCAGCGTCCCCGCTTCGACATCGACGGCATGTGGGCGCGCGTCGATCGCGCCACGCGCGAGACGCCGCCGCTCGTGCTCCGCCCCGCGCACACGACGCCCCGCGCGGCGCCGCGCCTATGGGTGGAGGCGAGTGGCGCGCGGTGGCGCCCCGCCGTCGGCGCGATCGCCGCGGCGCTGCTCGTCACCGCGGGGGCGGTGCTCTGGCGCGCGGCGGCGCGACCGGCGCCGGACGCCGCGGCGCCGATGCGGGAGATCGCAACCACCAAAGGGCAGCGCACGCGCATCCTGCTCCGCGACGGGACGCGCGTGGAGCTCAGCGTGGACAGCAAGCTCCGGTACGCGAACGCGTTCGGCGAGAAGACGCGCGACGTCTACCTCGAGGGCGAGGGCTACTTCGAAGTGGTGCACGATGCGAAGCACCCGTTCATCGTCCACGCGAACGGCGCGCGCGCGGAGGACATCGGCACGGAGTTCGGCGTGCGCGCGTACCCCGGGGACACGGCGGTGCAGGTGGTCGTGCAATCGGGGCGGGTGTCGCTCCAGCCCGCGAACGCATCGGGTGCCGCGCCGGTGCTCGGCGCCGGAGAGCTCGGCCGCGTGAGCGCGAACAGCGCGACCGTGACCGTGCAGCGCGTCGACCCCGCGGCCTATCTCGCCTGGCGCACCGGCACGCTCGTGTTCGACAACGCCACGCTCGCCGACGTGGTGGCGCAGCTCCGGCACTGGTACGACGTGCGGCTCGAGCTGGGCGATCCGTCGCTCGCCGGCAAGCGACTCACGGCGTCCTTCCACGACGACTCACTCGCCGAAGTGCTCCGCACCATTGCCGTGACGCTCGACCTTCGCGCCGAGCAGCGGAACGGAGCGGTCACGTTGATGCCCAATGATTCCAGGTAGCGAGACGCGCGACGCCAGATCGCGCTGATCCCATCCACGACGAGGCAATGGTGACCATGACCATCGCAGTGCTGAGATCTCTCGGAGCTGCGGGCGGGCTCGTGCTCGCTCTGGCGGCGGCCGGCCGGCCCGCGGACGCGCAGACGCTCCCCGAGGTTGCGCGCCCCGCCGTGAGCACGCCACCCACGCCGGGCGACGCGGTCGCGCCGCGCAACGCGCCGGCCACGCGCGCCCGCGGCGTCCAGGGGAAGCGCGTCACGCTCCGGCTCACCAACGCGACCATCGACACCGCGCTGCGCGCGATCGCCGCGCAGTCCGGGATCGAGCTTGCCTACAGCGCCTCGACCATCCCCGTGGACCGGCGCATCAGCATCGACCTCGTCGACGCCCCCCTGATGCAGGCGCTCGATACCGTGCTGCACGGGCTCGACGTGAGCGTGACCTGGATCTCGGACCATCGCATCGCGCTCAGCGCAGCGAAGCGGCGGAGCGCCGCTCCCGCGGCCGCGCCGGACTCCGGCACCGGGACCGTGCTCGGCCGCGTGGTCGACTCCACGAGCCGGCAGCCGCTCGCCGCAGCGGTCGTGAGCGTGGAAGGGACCACGGTGCAGTTCGTCGCCAACGACAGCGGGTACTTCGTCCTCTCCAGGGTGCCCGTCGGCGTGCGCACGATCGTCGTGCGACACCTGGGGTACGTGGCGGCCACGCGGCAGGTCGTCGTGACCGCCGGCGCGCCGGTGCGCGTGGACATTGCCCTCCGGATGGGGATGACGCGGCTCCAGGATGTGGTCACGACGGCCAGCGGCCCACGGCGGCGCTACGAGCTCGGGAACGACATCACGATCGTCAACGCCGACTCGATCGTCGCCACGCAGCCCGTGTCGAACGTGACCGCGCTGCTCGAGGGGCGCGTGCCGGGGCTCACGGTCCAGCACACCTCCGGCGCGCCCGGGGACCCGAGCCGACTGCGCCTGCGCGGCGCGGCGAGCTTCACGCGGTCGAACGATCCGATCGTGATCGTCGATGGCGTGCGCATCTACGCGGCCCAGTCCGACGCGCGGAGCACCAACCTCGCCGACGAGGGGGACGCGCTCGCCGCCTACTCCGGCCGGCCGGGCGGGTTCGGCGCCGCGACGCCATCGCCCCTCGATGAGATCGACCCGAACAGCATCGAGACGATCGAGGTGCTGAAAGGCCCCTCGGCGGCCACGCTCTACGGCGCGGATGCGGCCAACGGCGTCATCGTCATCGCGACGAAGAAGGGGCGGTCCGGGCCGCCGCGCTGGACCGTGAGCGCCGATCGCGGGCTGACGTACATGCCCGGACGCTACCCGGCGCAGTACTTCCGCTGGGGGCATACGACCTCCGACGACGCGCCGCGTTGGTGCCCCGTCATCGACCTCTCGTGCACGGCCGACAGCGTGGTGCGCTTCCAGCCGCTCAACGATCCCGACCTCACGATGCTCGGGCACGGAGAGGTGACGCGCGCAACGGCCGGCGTGTCCGGCGGCTCCGACGCGCTGAGCTACGCCTTCACCGGGAGCGCCTCGGAGGAGGTGGGGCTGCTCACGCTCCCGCGCTTCGTGAATCGGCAGTTCCGCGCGGCGCACGGGAGCGCGCCGCCGTCGTGGATGCGGCGTCCGCACGACTACAAGGCTTTCAGCGGGACGAGCCGCATCCGCGTGCGACTCGGCGCCGACGCCGACGTCTCGCTCACCACGATGTTCAGCTGCGACGACCAGCAGCGCTCCTCGCTCGAGAACCAGCTCGGGCAGCTCATGTACACCTACATCGATCCTGCCACGAACGCGTACCTGCTCGCCGGGAACGGGGGCTACCTGAGCTCCCCCTCGCTCATCAGCGACTTCTACCAGCGCGCAACCGACGAGGCCACGACGTTCCGGAACGCGCTGAGTGTGACCTGGCGCCCGGCCGGGTGGCTGAGCGGGAGCGCGGATGCAGGGCTCGACCTGATCAACCGCGCCGACGAGATCCTCGTCCCGCGCGGCTACTCGCCGGCCGAGGACAGCGTCGGCGTCTTCAATCGGGGGACCGGAAGCTCGCTCGTCAGCACGTTGAACCTGCGCGGCACGGCGACCGCGCCGCTCCCGTGGGGCTTCGCCCTCCAGACCGCGGTCGGCGCCAACTACACCGGGACGCGCACCGACGACGCGTCGTTCTACGGCTACGACATCCCGGTCGCCGCCGTCTCGCCGATGCAGGCGAAGTCCGTGCGCTCCAGCGCGAGCCGAGCCAGCATGGCGACGTTCGGGATGTACGTCGAGCCCACGCTCAGCCGGAAGCACCTCTGGCTCTCCACCGGGCTTCGCATGGACGGCGGGAGCACCTTCGGCGAGCACGCAAAGCTCGCCGGGTTCCCCAAGGTGAGCCTGTCGTACCTCCTCTCGGATGAGCCCTTCTTCCCCTTCAAGGGGCTCTTCAACACGCTCCGCCTGCGCGCCGCGTACGGGCACGCCGGCGTCCAACCCGGGGTCGGGGACCAGCTGCGGATCTACGGCGCCCCGATCGGCGTGCCGCTCGACTCGCAGGCCGTCGACATCGTGCTGCTCACCGGGATCGGGAACACGACGCTCAAGCCCGAGCGGTCGACGGAGCTCGAAGGGGGGATCGATGCGGACCTCCTCGACGACCGGCTCTCGCTCAGCGTGAGCGGCTACCGGAAGACGCGCAAGGATGCGCTGATGCGCTTCCCGCTCCCGCCCTCGGTGTTCGGCGACCAGGCGACGATCGAGCGAAACATCGGCGTCGTGCGCAACACGGGGATCGAGGCGTCGATCAGCGCGCAGCTCCTCCGGCGCGATGCGCTGACGTGGAGCGCGCAGCTCCAGGTGAGCCACAACCGGAACGTCGTCGTCTCGCTCGCGCCGGGGGTGGCGGGGCTCAACAACGCGACCGGCGGCGTCGGATCGCTCTACCGCCTGGCCGTTGGGTACCCGCTCTTCGGGATCTGGGCACGGCCGATCGTCGGCTACGCGGACGTGAACGGGAACGGCGTCATCGAGCCGGGCGAGGTCCAGGTCGGCGACTCGGCGATGTACATGGGCGCCTCGATGCCGGACTACGACGCGTCGCTGAGCACTGGTGTGAGCCTGTTCCGCGGCGCGGTGCGTGTCGACGCCAGCTTCCAGTACGAGCACGGGCTCACGCAGATCGATGGGGCCGAAGCCGGACGCAGCGCCGCCTCGCGCGCGCTCAACGATCCGACCGCGTCGCCCGGCGAGCTCGCCGGCATCGTGGCGCTTGCCCCGGACCTCGGCGCCGGGCTGCAGGGCCCGCAGGCGACGCCGTACGCCGTGATCCAGAACGTCTCCCTCCTGCGCTTCAGCAGCCTGTCGGTCGCGTACGCGGCGCCGCCGACGTTCGCCCGGCGGTTGGGGGCGAGCGCCGTGATGCTCGCCCTGCAGGGGACGAACCTCGGGCTGTTCACGCACTACCGCGGCAAGGACCCGAACGTGAACTCGTACCCGAACGGCAACAACGTCCTCGATGCCGGCGCGCTCCCCGCGCCGCGCACCTGGCAGCTCCGCGTGAGCGTGCAGTACTGACGTGCCGCGACTCTCCATGCTCGGAGTGATCCCCATGTCTCTCTCCCTGCGCGCGAGCCGCGCGGCGCGCGGCATCGCCTCGCGCCGGCGTCTCGTGCCGCTCCTCGTCGCCGTCCTCGCCGCGTGCTCGCCGGACCAGGTCGTCGGCTCCGCGGACCTCCCCAACGACATCCTCGACCCGGCGGCGGTCAAGACGCCCGCCGGCGCCATGGCCGCGTATCGCGGCGCGCTCGTCCAGCTCGACGCGGCATTCGGCGGCTATCAGCCGTACGTCGTGCACTTCGGCCATCCGAACGGCTCGTTCATCGCCACGACCGGGCTCCTCTCCGACGAGCTGCAGGCAGGGGACCTCGGCGGGCCCCTGGGAACGAGCTCGCAGTACGAGCGCGTCGATGCGCGCACGCTGCCGGAGTACACCGATCCGAGCACGGAGCCGGACGCGACGTACCGCACGACGTACTCGGAGCTGCAGGTCGTGCGCGCGCAGGCGCGTCAGGCGATCGGGCTGCTGCGCACGTACGCGCCGGACACCTCGCCCGCGCTCACCGGGCACCTCTACGCCGTGCTGGGCTACACGGAGGTGATGCTGGCCGAGCTGTTCTGCTCCGGGATCCCGCTCACCACCGTCGACTTCGACGGC
Organism: Gemmatimonadaceae bacterium; assembly: GCA_019689955.1. Lineage (GTDB taxonomy): Bacteria > Gemmatimonadota > Gemmatimonadetes > Gemmatimonadales > Gemmatimonadaceae > JADGGM01. Next base: position 12,896 of record JADGGM010000003.1, on the reverse strand, counting down.
GACTACACGCTCGCACCGCCGTCGACGACCGAGGAGGTGTTGCAACACGCGGTCGCGCTGTTCGACACGGCGCTCACGCTCGCCGCGGACAGCGCACGGGTGATGAACCTCGCGCGCGTGGGGAAGGGGCGCGCGCTCCTCGACCTCGACCGGTATGCCGAAGCCGCGCAGGCCGTGGCCGATGTGCCCGACGATTTCCGGTACCTGGAGAACTACTACGACCAGGTCACGACGACGCCCGATGCGTTTGCCAACTTCCGCTATCGTCCCGCCGGGTTCGCGTGGTTCGCGACTGTCTCGAACGGCGAGGGGGGCACGGGGCTCGACTACATCGCGAGCGGTGATCCGCGGACCGCGGCGGTTCCCGATGGCGGGACGAACACCTACGGCGTGACGCTCTACGTCCCGGCGAAGTACTCGGCGAGCGGCGACACGCCGATCGTGCTCGCCGACGCCATCGAGGCCCATCTCATCCGGGCCGAGGCGGCGCTCAACGCGAATGACCCGAGCTGGCTCGCCACGCTCAACGCGCTCCGCACGACGTGCACCGACGCGGCGAGCTGTCCCGATCCCGCGCCGCCGGGACTCGGCGGCGTGGCGGGGCTCCCGCCGCTCAGCGATCCCGGCACGAGGGACGCGCGTGTGGATCTCCTCTTTCGTGAGCGCGCGGCGTGGCTCTTCCTCACCGGCCACCGGCAAGGGGACATGCGCCGCCTTATCCGCCAGTACGGCCGCGCGCCGAGTGCCGTGTATCCCACCGGATCGTACCCGGGCGGCACGGGCGCCTACGGCACCGACGTGACCGCGCCGATCCCCGCGAGCGAGCGCGCGTTCAACCCCAAGTTCACCGGCTGCGTGAGCCGAGGCGCGTGATGAGAGCATCGAACATCGACCCTCGCATCGTTCTGGCGGCCGCGCTCACCATCGCAGTGGCCGGCGGGTGCAGCGACGGCGCGCTGGCCACGCGGCCGTCCGCCGACACGAGCGCCCTCTACTGGTCGCTCACCCTCGATCACCGCGCCGTGACGCTCGCGCTGACGCCACCCTACGACACCGTACGGCTCACGGCCGTGCCGCGAAACCCGTGGGGCGCGGCGCTCGACGGGCTCGGGCCCGTGACCTACACCTCCACCGATCTCGCGCGCGTGCGCGTGAGCGCGGACGGCGTCGTGCAGGCCCTCGCGGACGGGACGGGCGTGCTCGTCATCGCCTCGCTCCAGGCCGGCGGCGTCACGCACGCCGACACCGCCGTCGTCGACATCACGTCGAACCCGAACCCGCGCCCCATCGCGAGCCTCTCGATCCACCCCGTGTCCCCGGACAGCGCGAAAGTCGCCGCGCAGTCCGCCGCCGGCAAGCAGCTCACGGTTCGAGCGTTCGACGTCGGCAGCGCACCCCTCTCGGCGCTCGTCGACTTCCGTTCCTCGGACCCCGCCATCGCCACCGTGGACCGCAACACCGGGATCGTCCAGGGGAAGCGCCCCGGGCACGTGACCATCGTCGCGAGCAGCACCGTCTACGGCGCCACGCGCGCCGACACGCTCCCGTTCACCATCGGCGAGCCGGTCATGTACTGGATCCAGGTCGACCGGCCGGCCGTCGCCGGGGCGGCGACGGCCACCACGTTCTCGCCGTCGAAGGTCACCATCGGCACCGGTGGTACCGTGATGTGGACCTGGCGTCCCGACATTCCCGCGACCGATGTGACGTTCGACGATCCCACGAACGTCGCGGCCGACACCGTGGGGATCTTCGGCCCGCTGCACCTCGGCGTATCCGGCCCCGGAAACATCCCGGCCGTGACCACGTGCACGAGCGACAACCCCTTCGGGTGCTTCCGCTCGCGCACCTTCCCCGTGCCGGGAGTCTACACCTTTCACAGCACGCTCACCGGCGCATCCGGGCAGGTCACGGTCGTCGACGAGCGCGCGAGCCCGTGACGACGATGCGCGCCATGCATCGCTCGATGCCGCCGCGCCGCCTCACACTCATTGTCGTGCTCCATGACGATCTCGCGTCGTGACTTCGTGAAGGCCGGCGTCACCGCTGCGGCGTTCGCCGCGGTGCCGCGGCCGCTCCTCGTTCGGCTGGGCCGGACCCCGGAGCCGGTGCCCCCCATCGACGACCCGCGTCTCGAGGCGCTCGTTGCCCGCGCGCTCGACGCCGCGCGCGCCGCGGGCGCGGCCTATGCCGATGTCCGCCTCACGCACGACCGCACTCGGACGATCGACGCCACCGGCGCGGTGCTCGATGCGGAGGCGCTGGACGTCGGCGTGCGCGCGCTGGTGCGCGGGTACTGGGGGTTCGCCGCGGGGCCCGTGTGGAGCGCCGATGAGATGGTCCGCCTGGGGAACGAGGCCGTGGCTCAGGCAACGACCAACGCGCTCGGCAAGCCGCGCATCGCCGAGCTCGCATCGGCGCCGGTCGTCGGACGCGGGCACTGGGTGATGCCCGTCGCCATCGATCCGTTCGACGTGCCGCCGAACGAGATCGTCGACCTCCTCGCGGGACTGTCCCTCCATGCGACGCGGATCCCCGGCGTCTCCCCCGGCAAGAACTTCTGCCAGCTGTTCACCCAGGAGAAAGCGTTCGGCTCGACCGCGGGGACGTACTGCACGCAACGCACGTATCGCACGACCGGCGTCTTCGAGCTCGGCGTCGAGCGCGGCGACCGGCGCGGTGCAGGGCGCCTCCAAGGGCTCGGCCCGGAGGGCGCGGGGTGGGAGCTCTACCGCGCGCAACCGCTCTACGAGGCGATCCGGCGATTGGTCGAGGAGATCGAGGAGGACATGGCGCTCCCTGTCAAACCCGTGGACGTGGGGCGCTATCCGACCGTGCTCGATGCCCGGAGCGTCGCGCGGCTCGTCGCGCAGACCATCGGCCGCGCGACGGAGCTGGACCGCGCGATGGGCTACGAGGCCAACGCCGGCGGCACGAGCTACCTGAACGATCCCCTCGCGATGCTCGGCCACCATCGCGTCGGCGCACCGGGCCTCACGATCACCGCGAACCGCTCCGAGCCCGGCGGGTGCGCGACGGTTGCGTGGGATGACGATGGCGTCGCGCCCGACGAGATCACCCTCGTGAAGAACGGCATCCTCATGGACTACCAGACCACGCGCGAGAGCGCCACCTGGCTCGCGCCGTACTACGCCGCGCACGGCGCGCCGGTCCGCTCGCACGGCTGCGCCGCGGCGCCATCGGCGGTGTTCGCGCCGCTGCAGCACGCCCCCAATCTCGTCATGGCTCCCGGCGCGCGCGCGCTCGACTTCGACGGGCTCGTCGCCGAGCTCGGGCGCGGGGTCGCGATCAAGGGTGCGGAGCTCGGGATGGACTTCCAGTGCCTCAACGGCTTTGCTCAGGGGCGTGCGTACGAGGTGAAGGGGGGGAAGCGCGTCGCGCGGATCGCCCCCGCCGGCGTGCTCCTGCGCGCGCCGGAGCTCTGGAAGGCGCTGCGCACCATCGGCGGGCCGGCGAGCGCGCATCGCTTCGGGATGAGCGCCACGAAAGGAGAGCCCGAGCAGGAAACCTTCGCGAGCGTTACCGCGCCCCCCGCGCTGTTCGAGTCGCTCACGATCATCGATCCGACGAGGAAAGCGTGAGCACCTCCGTCAGGGCGCTGTTCCGTCTCGACGATCGCGACCGCATTCTGCCGCGGGAGCAGTGCGAGCGCATCGCGCGGCGCATCACGAGCGCGGCGTCGGGGGGCGGGACGACCGAGACGTGGATCCAGAGTTGGTGGGCCGGGGAGCTTCGTTGGGCACGGAATCGCGTGAGCCTCGCGGGAGACCGGCGCGACATCACGGTGACGATTCGGCGCGCCATTCGCGGCGCCGAGGGCTTCGCGAGCACCAACCAGCTCGACGACATCTCGCTCGCCGCGGCCGTGCAGGCCGCCGAGCGCGCGGCCCGCCGGATGCCCCCACGCCCTCGCGACTACGAGACGCCGCACCCGCCGTACGAGTATGCCAGGACCGCGATCTGGAGCGATGCGACGTACGCCCAGCCCGCTCCCGAACGCGGCGCTGCCGCGCGCGCGATCATCGATCCCGCCGAAGCCGCCGGGATGCTCTCCGCCGGCTATCTCGCCGTCCGCGCGGAAACCATCGCGCACGTCCCGGCGGAGGACCCGCCCCTCTACGCGGCGAGCACGCACGCGCAGTGCTCCATGACGGTACGCGATCCCAAGGGGACCGGGTCCGGGTGGGCCGGCGCGAGCGCGTACGACGTCGCCGCGATCGCACCGCAGGCGCTGGCCCAGCGCGCGCTCGAGAAGTGCCTCGCCTCGCGCAACCCCGTCGCGCTCGAGCCGGGGCGCTACACGGTGATCCTCGAGCCGCAAGCGGTGCACGATCTCGTGTCGCTGATCCTCAGGCCGGGCACGCGGATCGCGCGATGGCTCCCCGAGAGCGGGGGAAACGGGCCCTTTGGTGCCGGCTACGACGCGTCGCTCCGCCTCCACCGCTCGAAGCTTGGCCGGAAGGTCGTCGACGAGCGCGTCACGATCAGCCACGATCCCTCGGACCCGCAGCTCGGCGTCGTGCCGTTCGGGGCGAACGATGAGCCGTTCCGACCAGTCACGTGGATCGACCACGGCATCCTCACGGCGCTCGCTGATGAGCGCGACTACGCGCTGCGTACCCGCAACGATCCGTTCGGCACCCTCAACAGCGAGAGCTATCGCATGAGCGGCGGCACGGCGTCGATCGAGGACATGATCAGGGCGACGAAGCGCGGGCTCCTGGTCACGCGGCTCTCCAACATCACCGTGCTCGACTCCGACAGCTTGCTGTCGACCGGCATCACGCGCGATGGGCTCTGGCTCATCGAGAACGGAACGATCTCGAAGGCCGTCAAGAACCTCCGCTTCACCGAGTCGCCGCTCTTCGTGCTGAACAGCGTGGAGCAGCTCGGTGTCCCGGTCCCCGTGTTCAGCCCCGGTGCGCCGGCGATCGTGCCGCCGCTCATGGCGCACGACTTCAGCTTCACGAGCGTGATCGACGCCGTGTAGGAGAGCGATCCGAATGCCATCGATTCGCCGTCCCCGCCGATCTCGTTTGCTCGTGGCCGGGCTCCTGCTGCACGCCGGCACGCTCGTCGCACCGGCGCTCGCCGCACAGACCCGCTTCGCGTGGCCCGATGATACCGGCGATGTCGCGCGCTACACGACCGTCGAGGAGTGCCTCGCGGCTGTCGAGCGCGTGCGATCGTACACGACGCGCTGGAGCGCGGTGTGGGACGACACCCTCCCGCTCACCCCTGAGCGCGCGACAGCGCCGCTCCCCGATGCCGTGGTCGGGACCGCCCGGCGCTGCGGTGCGCGCTTCGCGGCCGTGACGGCACCCGTCACGGATTTCGCGCCACTGCTGCAGCTGTACCTCCTCGCCGATCGCGACACCGATGCGATGACCATCGTTCGCCGCCGGTTGGAGCGCGTGCCGCGTGGGGCGCTCCGCGAGCGGGCCGCGGTGCTGGACTCGGCCGTGCGCGGCTTGCTGCTGTACAGCTTCGGCGGCCCAGGGCTCAGAGCACAGCCCGCCCGCCGCGCGGTCGCGGAATCGCTGCTCGTGGAAGCCAATCGTCTCCCCGACAGCGTGTGGTCCACGGAAGCGCGAGCGGTCGCGCTCATCCCACTCCTGGGGGCCGCCGAGCGCGCCGGCGACACCGCGATGGTCCAGCGCACCGCGCAGCGATACCTCGACATCCTCGCCGGCGTTCCTCCTGCCCTGCGACGAGCCCCCATCTATCTCACCGGCCGCCTGATCGGCTACGCCGCCGACGTCATCATGAACGAGGCGGCGTTGGAGGACAGCCTCCGTCGCGGCACGGCGCCATACGTCGCGCTCCAACGCGCCCTGTGGGCCAGAGCGAGCAGCGGGAACCCGGACGCGCCGCGCTTCGCCATCGGCGAGCCGGCGCCGCGGGTCGAGGGGGATTTCTGGTTCGGCCGCGACACCACGGCCGCGCCGCGTCCCACGCCGGGGAAGGTCGGGCTCGTGGTCTACCTCGACTCCGACTGCCGCGACTTCAGCCTCGGCGCCTGCTGGCCCGCGTACGCCGCGCTCCACCGCCTCGCGCAGCGGTTCCCGACGCTCGAAGTGACGCTCATGGCGCGCACGCACGGCTTCTTCTCGCGGATGGCGCCCCCCACGCCGGCCGAAGAAGCACAGGCGCTCCACGAATGGTGGCAGGAGTTCCATCACCTCCCCGGCGCCCTGGCCGTGACGACGACCGCGTTCACGCGCGTCGAGGCGCCGGACCGGCGGCGCATCGATCGGCCCGTCGCGAACGAGACGCACTACGCGTTCGGCGGGCGGTGGTCGCTTCTGCCGGGGATGGCGTTCCTGGTCGACCCGCACGGGATCATCATCGACGGCGGCGTTCTCGGCCAGCACGATGTCCTCGGCGTCGGGGACGTCGAGCTCCACCTCGCTCGGTACATCGAGATCCTCCTTCGGCAGCAGACGGCGAGCGACTGACGGCGGCCGGGGAGGGGGAATTGGCGTTCGGTGGTCCGGCCATCACATTTCATCGACCTATGGACCGCCGACGCTTTCACCAGAAGCTCGGCGCTGCCGTCGTGGCCGCGCTCTTCCCTCGTACGGCCGGATCGGCGTTCAGCGCCGTGATGAGAGGACTCACCGTGCAGACGTCGTCGCCGCTCGATCTTCCGAAGGAAGTGGCGGGCATCCGCCTCGTGGATTCTCGCGTCGCGCGAGCGGCCGTCGAGCTCGCGCGCGAGGTCTCGCCCCCGTACCTGTTCAACCACGCGCTGCGGACCTATCTCTTCGGCGCTCTGATCGGCAAGGCGCACGGCAAGCGGGTCGACGCCGAGCTCCTCTACCTTGCCTGCGTGCTGCACGACCTCGGCCTCACCGACCGCTTCGCCGGGGACCGGCCGTTCGAGATCGAGGGTGCGGTCGCGGCCGAGCGCTTTCTCCGCGAGCAGGGACTCTCGGAGGCCAGAGCGTCGATCGTGTGGGATGGGATCGCGATGCACCCGCTCGCGCTCGCAGAGTTCAAGCAGCCCGAGATCGCGCTCGTGGCGGCCGGCGCCGGTGCCGACGTCGTCGGGGCGGGGTTGTCGGCGGTGAGCGACGCGGATCGCGCCGCCGTGGTGCGCGCCTTCCCGCGGCTCGGCTTCAAGCACGCGTTCGTGGCGACGTGCGCGAGCGTGGCCGCGCACCACCCGCGCGGCGCCACGCGGAGCTTCATGCGCGACATCGCCGAGCGCGAGGTGCCGGGGTTCCACCCGCCGAACATCTGCGACGCCATCGCCGAGGCGCCGTTCGAGGAATAGCCTCGGCCGGCGTCCGGCGCGTCGTCACGCCGCCCGCCGCTCCACCGGAAGCCCCGCCGCCTGCCACGCCGCCCAGCCGCCGAGCAGCGCGCGCGCCTTGGACCACCCGGCTCGTCGGAGATCGCGCGCCACCCGGGCGCTCGTCGCTTCATCGTGTCAGGCACAGTAGACGACCAGCGTCGCGTGCTGCGAGAGCCGGAGCGCCGTCGCCGTGCGGACGGGATCGTCGGGCGGGAGGCGGACCGCGCCGACCGCTCGCCGGTCGTCCTGCGCATAGCTGCGCTCCGCGCGCGCATCGACGATGATCACCGGCTCTCCGCGCCGCCGCAGCTCCTGCACCTCGTCCACCGTGATGCGCGCCGACGCATCGTCACGCGGTGCCGGCGTCGCCTCGGGCGGCGCCGTGGGGAGCTCGCGGTGCGCCGGACGCGTGAGGCGGACCCGCTCGCGCGGCGGCGCGTTCCCGCGGAGGAAGAGACCGATCAGCCCCCCGTGCACCACGAGCGAGAGCAGCGCCACCAGGCACGTCACCCGGAACAGCGCGTCCGCCCCCGGGATCCCCGCGAACACCGGGAGGAGCACGAGGAGGAGCGAGCTCAGGCCGCGCGGCCCGAAGAACGCCGTGAGACGGCGGTCGCGGCCGCGCACCCCCGCGGCGCCGAGCATCGGGTAGAGCACCACCGTGCGCGCGACCAGCGCGATCAACGCGAACAGGAGCGTCGGCCCATCGGCCACCAGAAACCCCGTCCAGATGAGCGACGTCCCGAACGCGACGAAGGTGAGCAGGAGGAGCATCTCCGCCGTCGCCTCGCCGTACTCGAGGAAGCAGTCGCAGAGCTCCACATCCTGCGCGCTGACCACGAGCCCGGCCGCGAACGCGGCGAGGAACCCGCTCCCGTCTACCGCCTCCGCCGCCGCGAACGCGCTGAACGCGAGCCCCAGTGCGTACAGCGACTCGTAGTCGCGCCGCACGCCGAAGCGCTCGCGCACGTGGACGAGCACCGTGATCCCGAGCCACCCGATCAGCCCACCGAGCACGGGCCCGAGCAGGAAGAGCCCGACCACCGTGCGCGCCACCTCGCGCGGCGCCGGCGCTCCCTCGGGGCGCACGAGCAGCATGCTCAGCACCACGATCGGCAGGAGGACGACGTCGTTCATCCCGCTCTCCAGCCGGAGCGCCACCCGCGCGCTCTCCGGGAGCTCCCGCGAGCGCAGCACGGTGCGCAGGAGCACCGGGTCGGTCGACGCGAGCGCGGCGCCGAGGATCGCGGCCGCGGGGACGGAGAGGTGCAGCAGTACGCGCGCGGCGATGCCGATGAGGATCGCCGGGAGGAGCGTGCCGGGGCCGAGCATGCGCCACACGAGCGCGAAGCGGGTACGGACCTCCTTCGTGTCCACCGTCACCGCATCGCTGAACAGCACCAGCGTGAGCCCGAGGATCGCGAGGACCTGCAGCGTCGGCGAGCCGAGATCGAAGTCGGCCACGCCGAGCCCAGCCGGTCCCAGCAAGGCCCCGAGCCCCAGGAACGCCGCCACGAGCGGGAGCCCGCTCCGTTCGAGCGCGCCGGAGAGGAGCGATGCCACGACGATCACGAGTCCCAGCAGGGCGACGGTGGTGTAGAAGTGCAGCACGGCGCGGTCCCTCGGCTCTGCGGGTCGTCGTGACGCGGATCGCGCTTCCGATCCGGAGAATGGCTCCCTAAGAAATAAGCCCGCGCGGCCCATCGAGTCGATGACCGCGAGCGCCGGCCACCCGCGGCGCCAGCGCGGGCCGGACGCGTCCATGGCGCCCCGGCACACACCCTGCGCGCTGGGCGCCCCCTGTGAGCGAGCCCCGCGGTGCGCGGCGGGCTCGCGGGCCATGGCGTAGGACCCATTGCCGCGGCCGATCCTCGAGACGGAGCGTCGAGATTCATGAGGCCGAACCTCGCGTCATGCCTCACGGCCACGCTGTGCGCCGCGCTCGCCGCCTGTGGCACGCACGGCGGCATCGACAACGTGACACCCAGCGCCCCGCCGATGGTCGATCCCCACGCCACGCCCGAGACACGAGCCCTCTTCGTCAACCTGTACCGCCTCGCCGGCCGACAGGTGATGTTCGGGCACCAGGATGACCTGGTCGACGGCGTCACCTGGCACGATGAGCCGGGGCGGTCGGACGTGAAGGAGGTCGCGGGCTCCTATCCGGCCGTGTACGGATGGGACGTTGGCGGCATCGAGCGTGGCGCATCGCCGACGCTCGATCGCACCAGCGCCGGCGAGCTGCGCCGGCTCATCGTCCAGGCCTTCGAGCGCGGCGGCGTGAACACGATCTCGTGGCACATGAGCAACCCCCTGACCGGCGGGAGCGCGTGGGACACGACGCGCGCGCTCGCCACGCTGCTCCCCGGCGGCTCGCACCACGCGCGATACGTGCGGTGGCTCGACCGCTTCGCCGACTTCGTGAGCAGCCTCCGCGCCGTGGGGCCGTCGGGGGACACGGTGCTCGTGCCGGTGATCTTCCGCCCCTTCCACGAGATGAGCGGGAGCTGGTTCTGGTGGGGCGCGCGGCACGCGCGCGCAGAGGACTACCGCCGCCTGTGGCGCTTCACCGTCGAGTACCTGCGCGATGTGCGCGGGGTGCACAACCTGCTCTGGGCCTACTCCACCAACGCCCTCAGCGAGTTCCCCCGCAACGCATACTGGACCTGGTATCCGGGCGACGCCTACGTCGATATCCTCGGTTTCGACGACTACTTCACCCTCCAGGGGGGATACGACCACACGCTCCGGCACCCCGTCGCGCGCATGACCGAGTATCTCCGCTGGCTCGTGCGACAGGCCGACGCACGCGGCAAGATCGCCGCTCTCACCGAGACGGGATACGAGGGGATCCCCGATCCCACCTGGTGGACGAACAAGCTCCTCGCCGCGATCGAGGGGGACTCGGTCGCGCGGAAGATCGCGTACGTGCTCGTCTGGCGGAACGCGAACCGCGCGACGGGAGGGCGCGGCCACTTCTACGCGCCCTATCCCGGGCAGGTGAGCGCACGCGACTTCGTGCGGTTCCGCGACGACCCGCTCATCGTCTTCGAGGACGACCTGCCGGACCTCTATCGCCTCCCTGCTGGGCTCGGATCGCGCCGGTGAGCGCCCCCCTCTCGCGCAGCCCAGCGCCGCGGCCTAGTCTAGGACAGTCGAGGTGCGCATCGAGCGTCTGCGCGTGGCATCCGTCGTGCACGGACGCTGCGGCGCCCTCGTCCCCTCGATGCCGGGAGATGCCCATGTCGGTTGCCGTCGGCCAGACCGCACGTCGCACGCTCACGCTCACCCGCGAGCACGTCGAGCGATTCGCCGAGCTCACGGGTGACTACAACCCCCTCCACTTCGATGCGGACTTCGCCGCGCGCACGCGTTTCGGCGGGCTCGTCGTGCAGGGCGGGCTCACGACCGGGCTCCTGCACGCGCTCGTGGCGATGGATCTCCCCGGACCGGGGAGCGTCTTCCTCAGCCAACAATGGAAGTTCACCGCCCCCGTCTACATCGGCGACACGATCACCGCCGCCGCCGAAGTGCTGAGCGTGCACCCGAGCAAGCCGGTCACGCAGCTCCGCGTGCACGTCACGCGGCAGACGGGGGAAACGGTGCTCGAGGGGGAAGCGTGGTGCTACACGCTCACCCCGACGGCGCCATCGTAGCTCCCCGTGCCTCGGAGGTCCGGTCATGGCGACCCCTGTCCATCCTGCCGCGGTCAACGATGCGCCCTGGCCCGCGCTTCCACTCGCCGAGTGGCAGGACACGTACGACACGCTGCACCGCTGGCTCCAGATCGTCGGGAAGACGCGTCTCGCGCGCGCCCCCATGGTGAATCACTGGTGGCAGGTCGCGCTCTACGTGACCGCGCGCGGGCTCACCACATCCCCCATCCCGCACGACGCGCGCACCTTCCAGGTCGACATCGACTTCATCGACCACACCCTCACGGTGCGATCGAGCGACGGTGCGGTGCGCACACTCGCGCTCGTCCCGCGATCCGTCGCCGAGCTCTACCGCCGGTACGTCGCCATGCTCGACGCGCTCGGCCTCGCCGTGCACCTCTGGCCCGTCCCCGTCGAGATCGCCGATGACGCCACCCCCTTCCTCGACGACGAACGGCATCGCGCGTACGACCCCGACGCCGCGCACCGCTGCTGGCAGATCCTCGCGCAGGCGACGCGCGTCCTGGAGCAGTTTCGCGGGCGCTTCCTCGGCAAGTGCAGCCCCGTGCACTTCTTCTGGGGGAGCTTCGATCTCGCCGTCACCCGCTTCTCGGGGCGTCGCGCCCCGCCGCACCCGGGCGGGATCCCGCACCTCGCGGACCGCGTCACGCGCGAAGCGTACTCGCACGAGTGCGCGAGCGTCGGGTGGTGGCCCGGCGGCGGCGCGGTCGCCGAGCCGGCGTTCTACGCCTACGCGTACCCCGAGCCGGCCGGGTACGCCGCCGCCACGGTTCGCCCGCCGGGCGCGTATTACGACGCAGTGCTGCGCGAGCTCATCTTGCCGTACGCGGCCGTTCGCTCCGCCGCGCGACCCGATGAGCTCGTGCTCGACTTCTGCCAGAGCAGCTACGAGACCGCGGCGAACCTCGGCCGGTGGGATCGCCAGGCGCTCGAGCGCGCGTCGCCGTGAGCACCCCCGGCGCAGGCGCGCGCCCCGCGCCCGAGCGAGCGCGGTCGGGAACCGCGACGTGAGGCCGACCGCTGAGTTGAGTGATGACAGCGCGTCGCGCAAGACACGCGACGGAGCGACGGATGGAGGGACCGACCCGATGCCGCTGACCGCCAAACAGCGCAAGCACCTCGAGCGCAGACTGATCGAGGAGCGCGAACGCATCGTCCGCTCGCTCGCGCGCTACGACGAACGCTTCGGCGACACCGAGCAGAACGAGGCCGGCGACCTCACGAAGGTGCCGCTCCACCTGGCCGACCTCGGCACCGACACCATGCAGGCGGAGCTCGACGCCTCGCTCGTCGCCCGCGAAGGGCGCGTGCTCGAGGAGATCGACGAAGCGCTCCGGCGCCTGTATCACGAGCCGGAGCGCTACGGCATCTGCGACGACACCGGCGACGAGATCCCCTTCGAGCGGCTCGACATCGTCCCCTGGGCGCACCGGTGCCGCGAGTGAACACATCCCGAGACGAGAGGACTCCATGACCGCACCGTGCACGCACCTCGATCAGGTCCGCGACGTCGAGCCCAACACCCCGAACGGGTGCGAGGAATGCCTGAAGATGGGTGCCACCTGGGTGCACCTGCGCCTGTGCATGACGTGCGGGCACGTCGGGTGCTGCGATTCGTCGCAGCACAAGCACGCCACCAAGCACTTCCACCGGACCCACCACCCGATCGTGCGCAGCTTCGAGCCGGGGGAGGACTGGGCCTGGTGCTACGTGGACCAGGCCGTCCTGGAGCCCGCGCCGCGCCCCGCCTGAGCACCGCACGTTCTCCGATCGTCCCCTTCTTCTCCATCACCATGCACTTCATGCACTTCCCGAGATCCATGCGGGTCGCGCGCCGCCCGGCCGCGGCCCTCGTCGCGGCGAGCCTCGCCTGGTGGCCCGCGCTCCCCGCCCCCGCC
>JADGGM010000498.1 GCA_019689955.1 Gemmatimonadaceae bacterium | reverse complement strand
GTGCGCGGGGGGTGGGTTGGTAGGGGAACGCGTCGCGCCGTCGGTCTTAGTAGGTAGTAGTAGTGTCATCGCTGCCGCCGGTCCCGGCGGCCCTACCTCCTGGGAGACCACGGAATGCCACGTTCGCTCGCGCCGGCCGTGCTGGCCGCGCTGTTCGCTGTCGTGCCCGCGGCCGGCTTCGCGCAGTCCTCGGACGCTGCCCATCACGTCGCCGAAGGCGATGCGGCGTACGCGAAGCGTCGCGCCCCCGAGGCGTTGAAGCACTATCTCGCCGCGCTCAAGGCCGACTCCACCAACGCCGACGCGCTCTGGCGCGCGTCGCGCACGGAGACGGAGCTGTCGGAGTACGACTCCACGCACGCCGACGCGCTCCTCGCCGACGCCGAGCGCCACGCGCGCGGCGCGGTCGCGGCCGCGCCGAAGGATGCGCACACGCACTTCGCGCTCGCCTACGCGCTCGGCCGCAAGGCGCTCCGCGTGTCGGTGGCCGAGCGGCTCCCGTACGCGACCGAGATCCACAAGGAAGTCACCGCGTGCCTCGCGATCGCGCCGAAGGATGCGCCCTGCCTGCACGTCCTCGGCGTGTGGGACGCGGAGTACATGCGGCTCGGGTCGTTCACGCGCGAGATGGCGAACACCATGAGCGGCGGAAAGCTGTTCGCGAACGCGACGTGGGAGGAGGCGGAGCGCAACCTGAAGGCGGCGATCGAGGTGGAACCGAAGCGGGCGATCCACCATCTCGATCTGGCGCGCATCTACCGCGACCAGGGGAAGGCGGAGGAGGCGAAGAAGGAGTATCAGGCGGTGCTCGACGCGCCCCTCACCGACTACAACGACGAGAACTACCGCGCGGAGGCGAAGGCGGCGCTGGCGAAGTGAGGGAGTGGGCGCAGGGGGCGCGTTGGCGTGGAGATGCGAGAGCGGGGGGGGGGGGGGGCCGCCCCCCCCCCCCCCCGCTCGTCGTGTGGTACGTGGCGCGCCGCGTCGGCGGTCAGCGGCGCGCGGTGAGGTGCGCCGGGGCGGTGGTCGTGGTGCTGTCGGTCGTCGTGTAGCTCGTGCTGTCCTTCGGCATCAGCGTCACGTGCATGTACACGTCGTTGGGCAGGTACCGCTTGGCCGCCGCCTGGAGCTCGGCCGCGGTCACCTCGCGCTCGGGGTACGGCGCCGGGATGCGGTCGAGCGGGACCCCGAGCCGGTGGAACTGCGAGATCGCGTACATCCAGTACGCGTTGCTCTGGAGCCACGTCTCGAGCTGCCGCCGCTGGATCGTCGCCGCCCGCGCCGCCTCGTCGGCTGTCACGCCCTGCGTGCGCACCGTGTCGAGGAGCGTCATGAGCGCTCGGTTCAACTCGGGCATCCGCTCCGGCGCCGCGTCGAAGCCGATGAGCACCCGATAGTGCTCGTCGGGGAGCGCGAGCGTCTCGCTCCGGACGAACGGGCTGTACGTCCCCGCCAGCTCCTCGCGGAGCCGCACCCGCAGCCGACCCTGGAGCACCGTGGTGAGCGCGCCGAGGCGCTGCCGCTCGCGCAGGTAGTCCGCGGGCGCCACGGGGAAGGGTCCGTCGAACACCAGGAACGTCTGCGCCCTGGGCAGCTCGAGGTCCGGACGGATCAGGTTCAGCCGGTGCAGGTACGGCGGGTAGTCCCGCTCGACCGGCTTCTCCCGCTTCTCCGTGCTCGGCAAGCTCGCCACGTACCGTTCGACGAACGGCCGCACCTCCTGCGGCGTGATCGCGCCGACGAGCATGAAGGTGAAATCGCCGGCGTTCCCGAACCGGTCGTGGTGGACCGCCCGGAGCTGCGGCAGCGTCACCAGCTCGGCGAGCTGCGTCGACACCGGCTGCATCCGCACGTTCTCGCCGGCGAGGACTTGGTTGAGAATGTCGTCCGGCGACGGGCCCGAGGTCTGATACTTGGCCACGCTCTGCCAGGCCGAGAGCGTGGTGGAGTCGAGCATCGGCGCGGTGAACTGGCGATAGAGGAGCTGGAAGAGCGTCTCCAGCGCCCTGGGGGACCCGGCGAGGTCGACCGATTCGTCGGCGAAGCCGATGTTCACCCTCAGCGAGCGCACGCCGGTGGTGGCCAGCTTGTCGCCGAGCGCATCGTGGGTGACGCCGCCGAGCCCACTCACATCGGTCATCACCCGGGCGAGCATCCGCCCCGGGGTGAGGAAGAGGGAGTCGGGCATGGCCGAGAAGCCGCCCGGGCTCCAGGCTCTGAGCAAGACCTCGTCGGGATCGTGCTCGGTCGGCTTCACGATGACGCGCGCGCCGTTGGAGAGCGTCCACTCGGTGATCCCGTCAACCGTGTCGCGCGTCTCCCGCACGATGCGCCCTGGTGTGGGCTGGTGCGCGAGGAGCGGGCCGGCGGCGCCGCGCGTGCTGTCGGGAAGCGCCGGCATCGGCGCACGCGCGACGGAATCGAGGAGCGCGAGGATGCTCGTGCGCGTCGGGGGCCGCACGTGCGCGAACGCGGGAAAGTGGACGAAGATCCGCCGTCCGGTGGGCTCGCGCCAGAAGCGCGCGGCCCGGGCGATGGTCTCGGGGGTGATCGTCGGGAGGATCGCGCGGGCGAGCGCGAGCTCCTGTTGTGCGGAGAGGAGCGATCCCTCACCGGTGAGATATTTCCGGACGTACGCATCGGCGTACGCCGCCGACGCGCGGGCGCTCGCGGCCGCGGCCGCGTGCTCGAGGCGCGCGAGGAGGACGGCCTTGCGGCGCGCCAGCGCCGGCGCGGGGATCCCGCCGCGCGCCATCTGCTCGATCTCGCCCACCACGGTGGCGAGCCCACGCTCCAGGCTGTCCGGCCAGGTGATGAGCTGGACCCCGACGAGGTCGAGCGGGCGCGCCACGCGCCCGCGCTCCACCTCCGCCGTGATGAACGGACGGGACGGGCGTGCGCGGATGCGCAGCAGCCGCTGCTCGAGCTCCTCGAGGAGAAGTTGCTGCACGATGCGCTGCCGCTCGGCGGCCCTGGGCTCCGCGGGCTCCGCCGGCGCGGGCCAGAGCGCTTCCACGACCGGGAGCACGGAACCGCGGTAGACGTCGATTACCTGCGTGCCGTTCGACGGCAGCGACGGCACGGGGCGCGGGCGCGGGTGCTGCGGCGCGGGGATGGCCCCGAAGCGCCGACGGATCTCGCGCTCCATCTGCGCCTGGTCGAAGTCCCCCACCACGACGACCGCCATGAGGTCCGGCCTATACCAATCATGGTAGAACCGCTCGATCGGC
>JADGGM010000497.1 GCA_019689955.1 Gemmatimonadaceae bacterium | reverse complement strand
GCCCCGCCCGGGGCGGCCGCCCGGGCGGGGGCGGGGGGGCCCCCGCGACTCGGCGGTCACCACCACCGACGACCTCGGGCGCGTCGTGCGACTCGCGCATCCGGCGCGGCGCGTCATCTCGCTCATCCCGAGCGCCACGGAGACCGTCGTCGCGCTCGGTGCAGCGGACCGCGTCGTCGGGCGCACGAGATACGACACCGAGCCGGCGCTCGCCGCGGTGCCCATCATCGGCGGCGGGATCGACCCGAGCATCGAGGCGATCGTCGCGCTGCACCCCGACCTCGTGGTGACGTGGGACGCCGAGCCGCGGCAACGCGTGCGTGAAGCGCTCGACCGCGTGGGGATCCCGACGCTCAACATCCGCGCGCAGGACACGACCGACGTCTTCCGCAGCATCGCGCAGCTCGGCGCGTTGCTCGCGCGTAACGACGCGGCGCGTACGCTCAGCGCGCGACTGCGCGCGGAGCTCGCCGACGTGGCCCGCTCCGTGGCCGGGCGGCCGCAGCCGCGCGTGTTCTACGTGGTCTTCAACGATCCGCCGATGACCGCGGGGCCCGACACGTTCCTCGGGCAGCTCGTCGAGGTCGCCGGCGGGACGAACATCTTCGCCGACGCGCGGCAGAGCTGGCCCACGGTGTCCCTGGAGGAAGTCGTGCAGCGGCGGCCGGACGTCATCGTGCTCCCATACGGGGAGATGCGCGCGGACCTGCTCGCGCGGCTGCGCGAGCTGCCGGGGTGGCGCGACCTCCCCGCGGTCCGCGCCGGGCGCATCGTGCGCGTGCCGGTGGACCTCGTCAATCGTCCCGGGCCGGAGATCGGCGCGGCGGCGCGGATGCTGCGCGACGGGTTTCATCCGGAGCTCGCGCAATGAGCCGCGGAGGGGCCGTCGTTCGCCTGGCGGGGCTCGCCCTGGCGACGCTCGCGGCGGTGGTCGCGGCGGTGTGGCTGGGCGCGGTCCCGCTCCGCGTGCGCGACATCATCGCCGCGGTGCTCGGGCACGGGGACGCGACGACGATCACGATCGTGCGCACGCTGCGCGGGCCGCGCGCGGTGCAGGCCGCGCTCGTGGGGGCCGCGCTCGCGTCGAGCGGGGCGACGTTCCAGGCGCTGCTCAAGAACCCGCTCGCCGAGCCGTTCGTGCTCGGCGTCTCGAGCGGGGCGGCCGTGGGGGCCGTGGCCGCGGTCGTGCTCGGGCTCGGCGCGCACACCGTGTGGGCCGTGCCCGCGGCGGCGCTCGTGGGCGCGGTGGTCGCGATCGGGCTCGTGCTCCGCATCGCGCTCTCGGTGGGGCGCGCGTTCGACACGCGCGTGCTCCTGCTCGCCGGCGTGGTCGTCGCGGCGTTCTTCAACGCGGCGATCCTCCTCGTGCTCACCTTCGCCGACATCGAGACGTTCCGCTCCGCGCTCTTCTGGATGATGGGGAGCCTCGCCGGCGCGTCGTGGTCCGGAGTCGCGGTGCTCGCCGCGCAGCTCATCCCCTCGCTCGTCGCGCTCCTCGTCGTGAGCCGCGCGCTCAACCTCCTGGCGATCGGGGAGCAGACGGCGGCGGTGCTCGGCGTGTCGGTGCGACGGACCAAGCTGCTCGCGTACGGGACCGCGTCGCTCCTCGCGGCCTCCGCGGTCGCGGCGGGGGGCGTGATCGGGTTCGTGGGGCTCATCGTCCCGCACGCGGTGCGGCTCCTCTGGGGGAGCGAGCACCGGCTGCTGCTCCCGGCGTCGGCGCTGGGGGGCGCGCTCTTTCTCACGCTCGCCGACGCGGTCGCGCGCACGGCGGCACACCCGATGGAGATCCCGATCGGGGCGATGACCGCGCTGCTCGGCGTCCCTGTCTTCATCTGGCTCCTCAAACGCCGCGGTGTCGCGGGGAGTGGGCTCTGAGTGCTCTGGAGCGTGCGCGACGTCACCGTGCGGTACGGCGAGCAGGACGCGCCGGCGCTCGACGGCGTGTCCATGGAGATCGCCGCGGGGACGACGACGGCGATCGTCGGGCCGAACGGCGCGGGGAAGTCGACGTTGCTCCACGTGCTGCTCGGGCTCGTGGCGCCGAGCGCGGGGACGGTGCTCTTTCGCGGGCGCGCGATCACCGCGTGGCCGCGCGCGGAGCTGGCGCGCGCGATCGGCGCGGTGCCGCAGGAGGAGGTACCTCCCTTCCCCCTTACCGTGCGTGAGCTCGTGGCGATGGGACGCTATCCGCACCTCGGCACCTGGCAGCGCGAGCGGCGCGAGGATCGCGACGCGATCGCCGACGCGATGCGGCGGTGCGACGTCGACGCGCTCGCCGAGCGGGCGGTCGGCACGTTGAGCGGCGGGGAGCGGCAGCGCGTGCGGCTCGCCCGCGCGCTGGCGCAGCGCCCGCAGGTGCTCGCGCTCGACGAGCCCACCGCGGCGCTCGACGTGCGGCACGAGATGGCGATGTTCGAGCTGTTGCGTTCGGCGACGGCGTCGGGGCTCACGGTGGTGCTGGTCACGCACCACCTCAACCTCGCCGCGCGGTACGCGGACGCGATCGTTCTACTCGACCGTGGCCGCGTCGTCGCGCGCGGCGCGCCCGCGGAGGTGTTCACTGCGGAGCGGGCCGAATCGGTGTTTCAGTGGCCCGTGCGGATCGTGCCGCACCCGGGTCCCGGTCCCGACGCGGGAGCGCCGCAGGTCGTCCCGCTCGCCGGCGCGGCGGCGGCGCACGGTGGTACCGAAGAACCACGGCACATCGAAGCGGCGCCGGGTGCGCGCGATACGGGGAGCGCCGCGGGCGTGGCCGAGGGAGTGGAGGTGACGCATGCGCATGCGCGTTGAGCACGCGATCGCCGCGCTGATGCTCGTGGCCGCCGCGGGGCGCGTGCAGGCGCAGTTCCCGCCCGAGATTCGCGGGCGCGTGCTCGTGCAGGGGACGGGCGCCGCGGTGGCCGGTGCGGAGGTGGAGGTGCTCGGGAGCCCCGCGCACACCGTGAGCGACGAGGCGGGGCGCTTCGTGCTCCGCGGCGCCGATCCCGGCATCGTCGAGCTGCGCGTGCGCGCGATCGGGTTTCGCCCCGCGCAGCGCTCGGTGCGCGCGGAGAACGGCGAGGTCGTCACCGTCGACGTCGCGCTCGTCCCCGTGGCCGCGCGGCTCGCGGCGGTGGAGGTCCGCGCCGGGCGCGACGGCGCGCCGGTGGGGGCGACGGTGATCGAGCGGAGCGCCATCGCCGCCTCGGGCGCGCGCGACATCGGCGAGTTGCTGCAAGGGGAGGCGG
>JADGGM010000496.1 GCA_019689955.1 Gemmatimonadaceae bacterium | reverse complement strand
ACCAACTTAACTTGACTATCCCGACAACTTCACTTAGGATTGCCATATCGTTACACGGAGCACCGACGTGCAGGAACGGCAGGCTCCACCGCAGCCGCTCGGACACAAGGGACCACGAGCCGCGATCCTCGTGGAGCTGAAGCGCGCGCAGCGCCTCACGGCCACGGAGCTCGCGGCCCGGCTCGGCGCATCGCTCAACGCGGTACGGCACCACCTCAAGGAGCTGGAGGCCGAGTCGCTCGTGGCCTATGAGCGCGAGCGGCGCGGGGTCGGGGCACCGGCGTACGCGTACCGCCTCACGCCGGCGGGGGAGGCGCTCTTCCCGCGCCGCTACGAGGAGACGCTGATGCAGTTGCTCGACCGCGTGGTCGAGCGCGAAGGGCGCGAGGCGGCGACGACGATGCTGGAGTCGCAGTTCGATGCCCTGCAGCAGCGCCTGGCGCCCGCGCTGGAGCGTGCCAGCGAGCAGGAGCGGCTGGAGCTGGTCACGCAGGCGCTCGCGGACGAAGGGTTCATGGCGGAATGGCGCCGCGCCGACGATGGCGTGGCGCTCCTGGAGCACAACTGCGCGATCCTCGCGGTGGCCGAGCGCTTCCCCGAGATCTGCGCGGCCGAAGAGCGGTTCATCGCACGGACGCTCGATGCCACCGTCGAGCGGCAGTCGCACATCCTCGGCGGGTGCGGGGCGTGCACGTACCGCCTGCGCTTTCGCGCCGGAGCGGTCCTGGCGACCAAGGAGAACGGATGAGCAGTTCCATCGAGACGCTGGTCAACAGAGAGTACAAGTTCGGGTTCGTCACCGACATCGAGTCCGACACCATCGAGCGCGGGCTCTCGGAGGAGACCGTCCGGCTCATCTCCCAGAAGAAGCAGGAGCCGGCGTGGCTGCTCGACTGGCGCCTCAAGGCGTACCGCCGGTGGCTCACCATGCAGGAGCCCCACTGGCCGAACGTGCACTACGACCCGATCGATTACCAGGCGCAGGTCTACTACTCGGCCCCCAAGACCAAGAAGCCGCTCGGGAGCCTCGACGAGGTCGACCCCAAGCTCCTCGAGACGTACAACAAGCTCGGCATCCCGCTCCAGGAGCAGAAGATCCTCGCCGGCGTGGCCGTGGACGCGGTGTTCGACAGCGTCTCCGTCGGGACCACCTACCGCGAGCAGCTCGCGAAGCTCGGGATCATCTTCTGCTCCTTCGGCGAGGCGGTGCGCGAGCACCCGGAGCTGGTCCAGAAGTACCTCGGCTCGGTAGTCCCCTACAGCGACAACTTCTTCGCCGCGCTCAACTCCGCGGTGTTCAGCGACGGCTCCTTCGTGTACGTCCCCAAGGGGGTGCGCTGCCCGATCGAGCTCTCCACGTACTTCCGCATCAACGCCGAGAACACGGGGCAGTTCGAGCGCACGCTGATCATCGCCGATGAAGGGGCGTACGTGAGCTACCTCGAGGGGTGCACGGCGCCCAAGCGGTCGAGCCAGCAGCTCCACGCCGCGGTCGTCGAGCTCATCGCGCTCAAGGACGCGACGATCAAGTACTCCACGGTCCAGAACTGGTTCGCCGGGGACGCCGAGGGGAAGGGGGGGATCCTCAACTTCGTCACCAAGCGCGGCAAGTGCGCGGGCGAGAACTCCAAGATTTCCTGGACGCAGGTGGAGACCGGCTCGGCGATCACCTGGAAGTACCCGAGCGTGATCCTGCAAGGGGACAACTCGGTGGGCGAGTTCTACTCCGTGGCCGTCGTCAACAACAAGCAGCAGGCCGACACGGGGACCAAGATGACCCACCTCGGCCGGAACACGAAGTCGACCATCGTCTCCAAGGGGATCTCCGCGGGGGAGGGGAACAACAGCTACCGCGGGCGCGTGTACGTGTCCCCCAAGGCCGACGGGGCGCGCAACTACACGCAGTGCGACTCGATGCTCATCGGCAACCGGTGCGGCGCGCACACCTTCCCGTACATCGAGGTAGCGAACCAGACCGCGCAGGTGGAGCACGAGGCGTCGACGTCGAAGATCGGCGAGGACCAGATCTTCTACCTCCAGCAGCGCGGGATCTCCAAGGAGAACGCGGTCTCGATGATCGTGGCCGGGTTCTGCAAGGAGGTCTTCAAGGAGCTGCCGATGGAGTTCGCGCTCGAGGCACAGCAGCTCCTGGGGATCACGCTCGAGGGGAGCGTGGGGTAAGGTGGGCGGACCGCACAATCGATACGCGAATCACGAGGAAACGGATACTGTGCTCGAGATAAAGGACCTACGCGCCAGGGTCGGCGATAAGGAGATCCTCAAGGGGATCACGCTCACCGTGAGCGCCGGCGAGGTGCACGCGGTCATGGGCCCGAACGGCTCCGGGAAGAGCACGCTCGCCCAGGTGCTCGCGGGGAACCCGGCCTACGAGGTGACCGGCGGCTCGGTCACGTTCGACGGGAAGGACCTCCTCGCCATGCAGCCGGAGGAGCGGGCGCAGGCCGGGGTGTTCATGGCGTTCCAGTACCCGGTGGAGATCCCCGGGGTGTCGAACGCGTACTTCCTCCGCTCGGCGTACAACGAGATCCGGAAAGCGCGCGGCGAGCCCGAGGTCGACCCGCTCGAGTTCCTCGATCTCGTGGAGGAGAAGCTCCGCCTCGTGGACATGGACCCGGAGATGCTCAACCGCTCGGTGAACACGGGGTTCTCGGGGGGGGAGAAGAAGCGGAACGAGATTCTCCAGATGGCCGTGCTGACCCCGCGCCTCGCGGTGCTCGACGAGACCGACTCGGGGCTCGACATCGACGCGCTGCGCATCGTGGCCGACGGGGTGAACAAGCTCAAGCGCCCGGACAACGCGACGATCGTGGTGACGCACTACCAGCGGCTGCTCAACCACATCGTGCCGGACTACGTGCACGTGCTCTCGGGTGGGCGGATCGTGAAGTCGGGGGGGAAGGAGCTGGCGCTGGAGCTCGAGGAGCGCGGCTACGATTGGATCGAGGAGCGGCAGGAGGCGCTGGCGTGACCGAGGTGTACCTCCAGGACTTCGCCGCGTTCGCCCGGAACGGCGGTGGCGGTGGCCCGTCGTGGCTCCCTCCGCTCCGCCGCACGGCGATCGAGCGGTTCGAGGCGCTGGGCTTCCCCACCCCGAAGAACGAGGACTGGCATTTCACGAGCGTGGCCCCGATCGCGGAGCGCGAGTTCCGCGTGGTGCCACACGACGGCGGGGCGGGTGCGGGCGTGCAGGCGGTGGACGTGGCGCGCCT
>JADGGM010000002.1 GCA_019689955.1 Gemmatimonadaceae bacterium | reverse complement strand
TATGTGTATAAGCCACAGCGCTGCTACCGCAGGATCGAGAGGCGCGCGATCACGCGACGGGGGGGACGGACCGGCTCGTGCCCTTCGCGCTCGCCGTCCGTCGTCGGGGCGTTTGCCGGGGTGAAGGTGCGCCACAGGTTCACCACGAAGGTGTACCCCCCGGCTGCGGAGAGCCCCGTCCCGACGAGCACCATCGCGCTCGAGAGCTCGAAGTGCAGCGGCTCGAAGACGATCCCGCCCATGATGAGCACGAGCCCCACGTTCGCCAGCCACCAGTGCGCTTCCGCGACCGCGTCGCTCTCGAGCGGGCGGCCGGCCATGCGCGGAAGCAGGTGATACATCAGGCCGAAGAGCACCATCGACACGAAGCCGAGCAGCCCCGCGACCGCCGCGGCCGGGGCGAACGTCCCCCACTCCGGGTGGAAGACGACCGCGACCCCGAGCGTGACGCTTACCGTGAGCCAGGCCAGGCTCGCCTTGATGAACGCGCGGGTGGACCAGCTCATGGACAGGCCTCGACCTGGCGGTGGAGATGGTGGTGCGACGCGGTCGTCGCGTGGTAGGCCGGCCAGCGCTCGCGGGCCGTCTCCTGAAGCGCGTCGAGCAGCACCCGCAGGTCCGCGCCGTCGCGGGCCGCTGCCTCAGCGAGCGTCGCGCCGCTCCCGCACCCGACGTCGATCCCGTACTCGAGGAACACGCGGAGCGTGCTCGGATAGCGGCGGAGCACTTCGACGATCGTCCACGCCGGGTCGATGAATGGAGCCTGCAGCACGAGCGCCTCCTGATAAATCGCTGACGAAGATTAGCACCATCGCGATCCGCGGGCAGTCGGCCCTTTTCCGGATGCGTGTCGGGGAAGCGCCGACCGGGTGCCCCCCGACCTCTCCTGACGTGGCGTGCGAGCTTCCCCGATTCTTGGGCCAGCCTGGCGAGCCTACCTTCCCGCCCGAGGATTCACCCCTGGCCGCTCGCGGCGGCGCGGGATCCGTACACTTGCCACGAGGTTGCCATGCCACGCATCGCCTCTCGTACACTGCTCTCCGGACTCGGTGCAGGTGCGATCATCGGGGCGCTTCTGTTCGCCTGCACGTCCCGAGTGCCCAAGACCTCGCAGCGCCTCGTCACCGGGGATGCGGCGAGCCGCGTCTACGTCCCCCCCGGCTCGTACGACGAGTTCTACGCGTTCTTCTCCGGCGGGTTCAGCGGGCAGGTCACCGTCTACGCCCTCCCCTCAGGCCGCCTGATCAAGACCATCCCCGTCTTCTCCGTCTTCCCCGAGAACGGCTACGGGTACGACGAGGAGACGAAGGCGATGCTCCAGACGACCTACGGGATGGTGCCCTGGGACGACGCACACCACCCGGAGCTGTCGCAGACCGACGGCGTCCCCGACGGCCGCTGGCTGTTCATCAACGCCAACAACACGCCGCGCGTCGCGCGCATCGACCTCACCCGGTTCCAGACGGATGAGATCCTGCAGATCCCGAACGCCGCGGGCGCGCACGCGACGCCGTTCACGACGCCGAACACCAAGTACATCGTCTCGGCTACGCGCTTCAGCATCCCCGTGCCGAACGCCGACGTCGCGATCGACACGTACGCGCGGAACTTCAAGGGGGTGCTCTCGTTCATCACGGCCGACCAGCCGGAGAAGATGGACGTCGCCTTCCAGATCCTCGTCCCGGGGTACGACTACGACCTCGCGCACGCGGGGAAGGGGCCGTCGGATGGGTGGTTCTTCTTCACCTCGTACAACACCGAGCAGGCGACGACGAAGCTCGAGGTGAACGCGTCGCAGAACGACAAGGACTACGTGGCCGCGGTGAACTACCGCCGCGCGGAACAGTGTGTGGCTGAGGGGAAGGCGCGCGTCATGCCGACCGCCTACGTCCACAACTACATCGATTCGGTCACCCACGTCGCGAAGAGTGAGCGGAAGACGAGCGTGCGCGTGCTCGACCCCGCGCGCTGCGACGGGCTCATGTACTTCCTCCCGACTCCCAAGTCGCCGCACGGCGTGGATGTCGATCCGACGGGGGAGTACATCGTGGCCGGCGGGAAGCTCTCCACCGTGATCCCGGTGCACTCGTTCTCGAAGATGCAGAAGGCGATCGCGGCGAAGCAGTTCGACTCGGTGGTCGACGGGATCCCCGTCCTGAGCTACCAGGCCGTCGTGGCCGGCGAGGTCCAGAAGCCCGGGCTCGGTCCGTTGCACACGGAGTTCGACGGGAAGGGGTACGCGTACACCTCGATGTTCATCTCCTCCGAGATCGTGAAGTGGAAGCTCGGCACGTGGGAGGTGGTGGACCGGATCCCGGTCTATTACTCGGTGGGGCACCTCATGATCCCCGGCGGCGACAGCCGCCAGCCGTGGGGGAAGTACCTCGTCTCGCTCAACAAGATCACGAAGGACCGCTACCTCCCCACGGGGCCCGAGCTGGCGCAGTCGGCGCAGCTGATCGACAT
The DNA here is from genome assembly GCA_019689955.1 of Gemmatimonadaceae bacterium. Classification (GTDB taxonomy): domain Bacteria; phylum Gemmatimonadota; class Gemmatimonadetes; order Gemmatimonadales; family Gemmatimonadaceae; genus JADGGM01. The sequence continues at coordinate 15,808 of JADGGM010000002.1, read as the reverse complement.
CAGCGGCGACAAGATGAAGCTCCTGCTCGACTTCCCGACCATGGGGGAGCCGCACTACGCGCAGGCGATCCCGGCGAGCCTGATCAAGGACAAGCAGGTGAAGTACTTCAAGCTCTCCGCGAACCGGAACCCGTACGCGGTGCACGCGGAGAGCGACGGCGGGATCGCGCGCCGCGGGAAACGGGTGGACGTGAAGATGGCCGCGATCCGCAGCCACTTCACCCCGGACAACATCGAAGGGGTGCAGGTGGGTGACACGGTGTACTTCCATGTCACGAACATCGAGCAGGACTGGGACATCCTGCACGGCTTCGCGGTGCTGGGGAACCAGAACTCGCAGTTGATCCTGCTCCCGGGGGAGACGCGGTCGATCCGTTGGGTGCCGCAGGCGCCGGGGATCTATCCGTTCTACTGCACTGACTTCTGCTCGGCGCTGCACCAGGAGATGCAGGGGTACGTGCGCGTGTCGCCGGCCGGGTCGTCGGTGCCGCTCGTGGCGAACGTGAGCCCGAAGGCGCAGGCCGCGATGCACGCGGCCTCGGGCGGGCGCTGATCTTCCTGGCACGCACGGAGCGGCGGCCCGACCGGCCCCGCTCCGTGCGCGCCGCGATCCTTCTCTCTGCCGGAGCATGCCGATCATGACCATGTCGAAGTACGCGAGACTGCTCACCGCGGCCGCCGCGTTGCTGTTGTCGACGTTGTTCGCGCTCCCGCTGTGGCGCATCTACCTGCTCGCGCCGCAGTACCCGGAGGGGCTCGGGCTCGAGATCCACCTCAACACGGTGCGGGGCGTATCGCCGAACGACCTCGACAACATCAACGAGCTCAATCACTACATCGGCATGAAGACGATCGACCCGCATGCGATCCCGGTGCTCCACATCATGCCGTGGGTGGTGGGTGCGCTGGTGCTCACAGGGCTCGTCGTGGCGCTCGTGGGGCGGCGGAAGCTCCTCATCGCCTGGCTCGTGAGCTTCGTCGGGTTGTCGCTCGCTGGCCTCGCGGAGTTCTGGCGGTGGGAGCACGACTACGGGCACAACCTTGACCTCGAGCACGCGATCATCAAGGTGCCGGGAATGACCTACCAGCCCCCGATCATCGGCTCGAAGCAACTGCTCAACTTCACGGCGATCTCGTGGCCCGGTCCCGGCGCGTGGGTGGCGGCGCTCGCCGTCGCGCTCGCGGTGGCGGCGCTGGTGGTGAGCCGGCGTCGCCAGCTCGCGGGCGGGGCGAGCGGTGCGCCGGCCGACGTCCGGGCCGACGCGGTGGGCGAGCCGGACACCGACGCGCGCGCCCCCCACCCCCGCCCCGCGGAGGTGTCCGCGTGACTCGCGCGCCGCGCGGATGGGTGATGCGGCGTGCGCTCGTCGTGGCGCTCGTCGCCGGCAGCGCGGCGTGCGTGGGGCGCGATCCCGCGCCGATCGCGTACGGCCGCGACAGCTGCGACTACTGCCGGATGCAGATCACCGATCCGCGATTCGGCGCGGAGCTGGTCACGCAGACCGGGAAGGTGCTGCGCTTCGATTCGATCGAGTGCCTGGCCGGGTACTACGCGTCGACCGACAGCGCGCGCGTGCGATCGCTGTGGGTGAGCGACTACGCGCACCCGGGGACGTTGATCCCGGCGCGCACCGCGCTCTACCTGCGCGTGCCGGGGCCGGGGAGCCCGATGGGGCGCGGCCTGCTCGCGGTCGCGACGGCGCGCGACGCGGCCGCGCTGCGCGCCCGCTTCGGCGGCGAGTCGCTCGGCTGGACGGAGATGCTCGCCGCGGCCGCGCGCGAGGGACGCGCGCCGATCGAGACCGCCGCGCCGGTTACCGCGGCGGGCGGCGAGCGGACGGTCACCGTCGATCCCGCCGGGCCGGTGCGCACCATCACTGCGGCGCTGCAGCGCGTGGCGCGCGGCGGGCGGATCGTCGTCCGCCCGGGGACGTACCGCGAGCCGACGATCGTCGTCGACCGCCCCGTGACCATCACCGGCGAAGGGCGCCCGACGCTCGACGGCGAAGGGGCGCGGCAGATCATGACCGTCACCGCCGACGACGTCACGGTCCAGGGGCTCCGCTTCGCGCACGTGGGGGCGAGCTTCATCGAGGACCGCGCGGCGATCAAGGTCTCGGGGGCGCGCCACTGCGTGATCCGCGACAACATGGTCGACGACGCCTTCTTCGGCATCTACCTCGCCAGGGCGACGGACTGCGTGGTGGCGCGCAACGTCGTGCGCGGGCGCGCGGAGCGCGAGTCGTCATCGGGGAACGGGATCCACCTCTGGTCGGCGCACGGCATCACCGTGGAGGACAACCACGTCGCCGGGCACCGTGACGGGATCTACCTCGAGTTCACGACCGGGAGCGACATCCGCCGCAACGTGAGCACCGGGAACCTGCGCTATGGGCTCCACTTCATGTACTCCGATGATTGCCGCTACCGCGACAACATTTTTCGCGCGAACGGCGCCGGCGTGGCGGTGATGTACGCGCACCGCGTGGAGATGACCGGGAACCGGTTCGAGCAGAACTGGGGGAGCGCGGCCTACGGGCTCCTCCTCAAGGAGATCGCCGACAGCCGCATCGCGCACAATGTCTTCGACCACAACACCGTCGCCCTCCTGGCCGACGGCGCCGAACGGCTCGTAGCGGAGCGCAACGACTTCGTCAGCAACGGGTGGGCGGTGCGCCTGGAGGGGGACACGCAGGACGGCCGCTTCACGGCGAACGACTTCGTGGGCAACACCTTCGATGTGGCGACCGCCAGCCGCACGCTCAGCACGACGTTCGACGGCAACTACTGGGACGGCTACGGCGGGTACGACCTGGACCGCGATGGCGCCGGCGACGTGCCGTACCACCCCGTGCGCTTCTTCTCGCTCGTGGTTGCGCAGCACGAGCCGTCGCTGGTCCTGCTTCGGAGCCCGCTCGTGGCCGTGCTCGACGCCGCCGAGCGCGCGCTCCCCGTCCTCACCCCGGCCGCGGTGAGCGACCATCACCCGCGCATGCACCGCGTCCCATGATCGACATCCGTCGTGTAGAGAAGGCGTTCGGCGCGCAGCGCGTGCTCCAGGCGGTCGACCTCGCGATCGCCCCGGCCCGCGTGACCGCGATCGTCGGGCCGAACGGGGCGGGGAAGACGACGCTCATCAAGATGATCGTCGGCCTCGTGCGCCCCGACGCGGGGGAGATCCGCTTCGACGGCGTACCGATCGGCGACGGCCATGCGCACCGCGCCCGGATCGGGTACATGCCGCAGATCGCGCGCTTCCCGGACAACCTCACGGGGGCGGAGCTCCTCGCCATGCTCACCGACCTGCGCGGGGCGGCGTGCGCCGCGCGGCGCGACGAGACGCTGATCGGCGCGCTCGGAATCGAGCGGGAGCTCTCGAAGCCGCTGCGCGTCCTCTCCGGCGGGACGCGGCAGAAAGTGAACGCGGTGATCGCCTTCCTCTTCCACCCGGAGCTCCTCATCCTCGACGAGCCGACGGCGGGGCTCGACCCGGTCGCGAGCAGCACGCTCAAGGATGCGATCCTCGCATCGCGCGGGGCGGGGCGGACGGTGCTCCTCACGTCGCACAACATGGGCGAGCTCGAGGAGCTGGCCGACGACGTCGCGTTCCTGCTCGATGGGTGCGTGCGCTACCACGGCCCGGTCCACGAGCTGAAGCGCCGCACGCGCCAGAGCAACCTCGAGCGCGCGATCGCCGAGGTGATGCTGCGGGGGGTGGCCGCATGACGACCATGTGGAAGATGGTGCGCTACCAGGCGCGCGACGTCGCGCGGAGCCGGTGGCTGGCGGCGTACACGCTGTTCTTCGCCGCCGCGACCGAGGGGCTGCTGCGCTTCGCGGGCGGGAGCGCACAGGCGCTCGCGAGCGTGGCGAGCGTCGTGATGTTCGTGGTGCCGCTGGCGACGATCGTGTTCGGCACGGTGTACGTGTACAACGCGCGCGAGTTCATCGAGCTGGTGCTCGCGCAGCCGGTGCGGCGGAGGCAGTTGTTCGCGGGGCTCTATCTGGGCCTCGTGCTCCCGTTGGCGGTGGGGTTCGTCGTGGGGCTCGGCCTCCCGTTCGCGCTGCACGGGGTGGACGACCCCGCGCTCCGCGCGCCGCTCGCGACGCTGATCGCGGTGGGGGTGGCGCTCACGGCGATCTTCACCGGGATCGCGCTCCTGATCGCCGTGCGGACCGATGACCGCCTGCGCGCGCTCGGCGCGGCGATCGGGATCTGGCTCGCCTGCTCGCTGGTGTACGACGGGGTCGTGCTGCTCCTGGTGGCGACGTTCGCCGACTACCAGCTGGAGCGGCCGATGATCGCGCTGATGCTGGCGAACCCGGTCGATCTTGCACGGGTCGCGCTGCTCCTGCAGCTCGACGCCGCGGCGCTCATGGGGTACACGGGCGCCGTGCTCCAACGGTTCCTCGGCACCGCCGCGGGGACCGCCACCGCCGCCGCCGCGCTCGCGCTCTGGATCGCGGCTCCGGCCACCCTCGGCGCCCGCGCCTTCCGGCGCAAGGACTTCTGAATGCGCACGAGCGCCGGACTACTCTTCGACTCGAGGCTATCACGCATGAGACTGACTTTGCAACGTACGCGAACCATAGGGATCGCCGCCGGCATCGCACTCCTCGCCGCCGCGTGCGGTGAGAAGGGGAAGCCGACGACGTCCGCCCCGGAGAGCGCGGCTGCGCCGAGCGCGGCGGCGCCGAGCGGCGCCGGGGGAGGGGGCGGGGGCGCAGCGCTCTCGACGACCCCGCTCACCCCCGCGCCGGGGCGGAAGGTGATCGTCGTGGAGCTCATCACCGACGAGACTGGGAACTACTTCAAGCCGAAGAAGATCGAGGCGCATCGCGGGGATGTGGTCCGCTACACCCTCAAGACCGGCGTGCACAACGTCCACTTCCTCCCCGACTCGAACCCCGGCAAGAAGGACCTCCCGCCGGCCTCGGAGCTGTTGCAGCTCCCGGGACAGACGCTGGACTTGCTCGTCAACCTCGAGCCCGGCGATTACTACTTCCAGTGCGATCCGCACGCCCTCCTCGGGATGCGCGGCGAGCTGGAGGTCGAGGACGAGGACTGACCGCTCGTCCGGCGTAGGACACTCCGCCCCCTCCCAGAGACCGTCCGGCGCGCCGAGCCGCACCTGGCGAGCGCGGCGACGCGCGTGCACCTTGAGTCGACGACGCGAGGCGTGCGCGTCGAACGGTGCTCTTGGAGGGTGGGATGCTCGCACGCTTCAGGTTCGCAGAGAGATCGCGGCGCGCCGCGGTGCTCGGGGCGCTCGCGGCGCTCGCCGCCTGCACGGCGGCGCGCTCCGACGAGCGCCCGGTCATCACGATCTCCGGGAGCGCGCTCGGCACCGAGGGGACGCTGCTGCGGCGCCAGGTGGCGCGGTTCATGGCCGCGCACCCGGACATCGTCGTGCGCGTGCAGCCCACCCCGGACGACGCCACGCAGCGGCACCAGTTGTTCGTCCAATGGCTCAACGCGCACGTCGGCGACCCCGACGTGCTGCAGCTCGACGTCGTGTGGACCCCGGAGTTCGCGGCCGCCGGGTGGATCCTCCCGCTCGACCGGTTCCGCCCCTCGCGCGCGAGCTTCTTTCCGGCGACCATCGAGGCCAACGAGTGGGCCGGCAAGCTGTACGCGCTCCCGTGGTTCGCCGACGTCGGCCTGCTCTACTGGCGCACCGACCTCGTCGACCACGAGCCCCGGAGCCTCGACGACCTGGTGACGCTCGCCCAGCGCGCGATGGCCCGGCCGAACGGACCGCCGTACGGGATCGTGTGGCAGGGCGCGCGCTACGAGGGGCTCGTCACCGTGTTCCAGGAGTACCTGGGCGCCTTCGGCGGGCGCATCACCACCGATGACGGGCGCGTGGTCGTCGACTCGCCGGAGGGGGTGCGCGCGCTCACCTTCATGCTCGACGAGATCACCCGCTTCCACATCGCCCCGCCCGACGTGCTGACGTGGCACGAGGAGGAAGCGCGCTTCGCGTTCCAGAACGGGACCGCGGTGTTCATGCGCAACTGGCCGTACGCCTACGCGCTCCTCGCCGATTCCAGCGCCTCGCGCGTGGCCGGGAAGTTCGCGGTGACCGCGATGCCCGCCGCGCCCGGCGGGCACCCCACGGCGACGCTCGGCGGCGCGCAGCTCGCGATCAACGCCTACAGCGAGCACCCGGAGGCGGCGTACGCGCTCATCGCGTATCTCACCGCCCCCGAGCAGATGCTCGAGCGGGCGCGCGCCGTGGGGGAGTATCCCACGCGGCCGAGCCTGTATCACGATCCGCGGCTCGCCGCGTCGGTGCCGGCGCCGCTCGCGCAGATCGAGCGCGCGATCGAGCGCGCGACCCCGCGCCCCGTGATCCCGATCTACACGCAGCTCTCCGAGATCCTGCAGATCCAACTGCACCGCGCGCTCACCGGCCAGGCCCCCCCCGCCGCCGCGCTGCACACCGCCGCGCGCGAGATGAACGACCTCATCGCCCGCACCCGCATCCGCGAGCTCATGGCGCGCGGCGCAGGGAGCGGCGCCGACACCACGGGGGGCGCGCGGTGAAGCGGACCGCGCCCGCGTCGCTCGAGCGTGGGGAAGCGCGGCTCGGGTGGGGGCTCGTGATCCCCGCGCTCGCCGTCATCCTCCTCATTGCCCTCTTCCCGCTCGCCTGGACCCTCTGGGAGTCGCTCCATCAGCACGACCTGCGCATGCCCTGGCTCGGGCGGCCGTTCGTCGGCCTCCGCAACTACGCGGCGATCCTGCACGACCAGCGATTCTGGCACGCGCTTGCGCACACCGCGTTCTTCACCGCCGCCTCGGTCACGCTGGAGCTGGTGCTGGGGCTCTTCCTCGCCCTCGCCCTCGACCGCACCTTCCGCGGGCGCGGCGTGGTGCGCGCCGCCGTGCTCATCCCGTGGGCCATCCCGACTGTCGTGGCCGCGCTCCTCTGGCGCTTCATGTTCGACTCGCAGGCCGGGATCGCCAACGCCGTGCTCATGGACGCCGGGCTCCTGCATCATCCCATCGTCTGGCTCGTGCGCGCCACCACCGCGTGGGTGCCGGTGATCCTCGCCGACGTGTGGAAGACGACCCCTTTCGTGGCGCTCCTCCTCCTCGCCGGCTTGCAGACGATCGACCGCTCGCTGTACGAGGCCGCGGCGACGGACGGCGCGGGAGGGTGGTGGCAGCTCTGGCACATCACCCTCCCGCTCCTCCGCCCGGCGATCCTCGTGGTGCTCATCTTCCGCACCCTCGACGCCTTCCGCGTCTTCGACCTCATCTACGTGCTCACGAGCGGCGGGCCGGGGACGTCGACCGAACCGATCGCGCTCTACGCGTTCAACGCGCTGCTGCAGAACCTGGAGTTCGGCTACGGCTCCGCGCTCTCGGTGGTCATCTTCCTCGTCACCTTCGGGCTGGCGCTCCTGTACATCAAGGGGCTGGGCGCGGACGTGACCGGGAGCGGAGCGCGCCGATGAGCCGGGCCCGGCACGGCGCCGGCGGGCGGTGGGTGCGCGGGGTGCTGTTCGCGCTCGCGCTCGTGCTCCTCGCCTTCCCGTTCTACTGGGCGCTCGTCGCGTCGCTCACCCCCGAAGCGACGCTGTTCCGCCAGCCATCGCTCTGGCCGCGCGAGCTGATCCTCGATCACTACCGTGCGCTATTCGCCACGCGCAACTTCTGGCTCCCGATCCGCAACTCGCTCGTCGTCGCCGGCACGACCACGGTGTTCTGCGTCGCGGTGGGAGCGCTCGCGGCGTACGCGCTCGCGCGGCTTACCTTCCGGGGGAAGACCGCGATCCTGTCGCTCATCCTCGCGGTCACGATGTTCCCGCAGATCTCGATCGTGAGCCCGCTCTACCTCGTGCTGCGCGCGCTGCACCTCATCGACACGTATCCGGGGCTGGTGCTGCCGTACCTCACCTTCGCGATGCCGCTCACGGTGTGGCTGCTCGTAGGCTTTTTTCGCCATCTCCCGCGCGATCTCGAGGAAGCGGCGTTCGTGGACGGGGCGAGCCGGTGGGAGACGTTCGTGCGCGTCACGCTCCCGCTCGCCGCGCCGGGGTTGGCGACTACGGCGATCCTCACGTTCATCTATTGCTGGAACGAGCTCCTCTTCGCACTTTCGTTCACGCTCGGGCCTGAGCGGCAGACGGTGCCTGTCGCGATTGCGCTCTTTCGCGGGCAGTATCAGGTCCCGTGGGGGGAGATCCTCGCGGCCTCGGTCGTGGCGACGCTCCCCGTCGCGGTGATGGCGCTGGTGTTCCAGCGTCGCATCGTGCAAGGGCTGACGGCAGGCGCTGTGAAAGGGTAGCGGGGCGGCTGCGGCCGCCACCTGGCCTTGTTCTTGCCGTGCTCGTCCGGCGGTACGGACCGGCCTGCGATCTGCTGAGGCCGGCACGAGACAATCGTCCTCGTCGAGCACTGCGCGGTGAGCCTCCTTCCAGAGCCCGCGCCGTCGCTGACGGCGCATGCACCGCCGAGCTGTGTCGAGATGGGCGCACGATGCACCGTGCGCACCATCGCCTCCGGTGCGCGTGTGCGCCCGGGGAAGAGTGCCCGTTCATCGAGAATGTGTTCACCGCTCGTCCGCCCGTCGGCGCGCCGAGCGCGGTCTCATCGCCGCGCGGCGCCGCCGAGGGGGTGGGCGAGCTCGTCGTACGTCGTTCGTGAACTCTCCCGGAGGATGCACTTATGACACGACGCTCACGTTGGAATCCGCGACCGCTTCGCGCCGTTCTGCTGATCGCGGCGCCGACGCTCCTGCTCACGGTGATGCTGACCGTCGGCGTGCAGGCGCAAGACACCACCGGGTCTGTCACGGGGGTGGTCAACGATCAGGAAGGCGCGCCCCTGGCCAACGTGCAGGTGTTCGTGGAAGGGACGACGCTGGGCACGATGACGAACACCACGGGCACGTACACCATCGGGCGCGTCCCGGCGGGGACGCACTCGATCCGCGCGCGTCGCATCGGCTACCGGAGTGAAGCCGCCTCGGTCACCATCGCCGCCGGCCAACGCGCCACGCAGAACTTCACCCTGGAGCGCGACCCGCTGCAGCTCCAGTCCGTCGTCGTCACGGGGACCGCGACACCGCGCACGAACCTCGAGACGAGCAACGCGACGACGACCATGTCACTGTAGGAGATCAATCAAGCCGCGCCGCGAAGCACGACGGAGATGCTCCGTTACGTACCAGGCTTCACCCGCGTGGAGAGCTCCGGCGGCGAGGTGAACGAGAACATCACCATGCGCGGCATTCTCGGTGTGGAGTACGTCATGTTCATGGAGGACGGGCTGCCGGTCTTCCCGACGATGCACACGTTTTTCATGAACGCCGACAACCTCTTCCGCCCCGACGAGAACCTCCAGCGCATGGAAGTCGTCCGGGGCGGGAGCTCGGCGTTGTTCGGGTCGAACACCCCCGGCGCCATCATCAACTACATCAACAAGACCGGCGGAGACGAGCTCCAGGGGACGCTAAAGATGTCCGCCGCGACGCAGGAGCTCCTGCGCTACGACTTCAACCTGAACGGCCCGCTCGGCGAGAACTGGCGGTTCAACGTCGGTGGCTTCTATCGCTACGATCACGGCGTGCGTGATCCGGGATTCCCCGGAATCCGCGGAGGCCAGCTCAAGGCGAACGTCACGCGGCTGCTCGACAACGGCTACGTGCGCGCGTCGGTCAAGTACATCGGAGATCGCAATCAGTGCATCCTCCCCCTCCCGTTCCGGAACCCGGACGATCCCGGCTACGTGCCAGGGTTCACGAACTACGGCTCGATGAGCACGGCCGAGGGGAACCACGTGGTCGTGCCGATCCCGACCGGGCAGCTCGAGCTCCCGCTCGACAACGGGCTGCGGACGCAGGCGTACTGGCTCACGGCCGATGCGGGATTCGACTTCGGCACCGGCTGGCACATCCAGAACACCGCGCAGGTGATGCAGAACAATCAGGAGTGGAACGCGATCGTGCCGTCCGATGTGATGCGGGACTCGGTGTGGATCGCTGGGCTCGGGCTGGCCGCGGACTCGACCAAGTTGATCTATACGAACGTGTTCGACGCAACGGGCACGACGCGCCTGGCATTCGACAACCCGAACCACCTCGTCGCACCGAGCGGCGAGTGGCACGTCGAGAAGCCGATCTCGGCGTTCCAGAACCAGCTCCAGCTCCGGAAGCAGTTCGGGCAGCACAGCGTGTCGCTGGGGATGTATTTCGCGAACTACACGCAGACCAATCGGTGGTATTTCACGGACATCCTGATGGACGTGCGCGACCAACCGCATTTCCTCGATCTGCTCGCGTTCCAGGGGAACGACACGATCTTCGTCACGAAGAACGGGTTCCGCAACTTCCTCTCGTTGTACACGAACGGTGAGGGGCAGACGACGGTGTTCTCCCCGGTCCTCGGCACCTCGCTCCAGTTGACCGACCGTCTTCGTGCGGACGTCGGCTTCCGCTACGAATGGGACAGCTTCGTGCAGACGGCGGAAAACACGTCGCCGGTCGACCTCGATGGCAATCCCGCGACGACGTACGACAACGAGACGTTCGGCAACGGATCGTTCCGGCACTTCAACCGGTCCATGCATGACTGGGCCGGCTCGATCGGGATGAACTACGCGCTCACGAATCGGACGGCGCTGTACGCCCAGGGGAGCCGGGGGTACAAGATGCCGGCGCTGGATGAACTGCTCAACGCGACGTCGCAGGCGCAGGTGGCGCAGTTCAAGCCGCGCCGGAACTGGAGCGTCGAGGCCGGGGTGAAGCATGCCGCCGCGGACTTCTCGCTGGCCGTGAACGGCTTCTTCACGGTGCTGAAGGACATCACGTCGCAGGGGCTCGTCACCGATCCGCAAACCGGCAATCCGATCTGGATCATCCAGACGAACCCGGAGAACCGCTCCTATGGTGTCGAGGTGGAGGCGTCGGTGGAGCCGATCCGCGGGCTCTCCTTCCTCGCAACCGGAACGCTCCTCAAGGCCGACTATCCCGACTGCCCGGATTCCTCGGCGACTCAGCTCCCGTGCCCGAAGGGGCGGACGTCGGGACGCTGTTGCTCGGCGTGCCCCCGGTTATCGGCAACCTGTCGGCCAGCTATGCGGCACCGTACGGGATCGACCTCATCGCTGACTGGCACTTCGTGGATCGCCGCTACTCATCGTTCGCCGACAGCACCGGGCACCGCGACCGGCTGCCGACGTACAGCTACATGAACCTCACGCTGTCGAAGGCGTTCCCGCAGCGGGGCATCACGGTGTCGGCGCAGCTTCTCAATCTGTACCAATCGAAGGGACTGGAAGAGGGGAACCCGCGTCTGAGCCTCGTCGGCGGGCGGACGAGCGATCTGTTCCTCGCGCGCCCGATTCTGCCGCGGCGCTTCCAGGCATCGATCGCGTACAACTTCTAGGGTGCGGCACCGGCAGACGCATCGGACGCAGTGTCACGAGAGTGGGGCCGCACGGCAGGACGACAGTTCTGCCGGTGCGGCTCCCACCCACGTGGCGGGGCGTCTTGCCTCACCGCGATCCCCGAGCATGTCAGGCACAGGGTGGCCCGTATTGATAGACCCGGACCGACTGGCTCACCGAGTCCCGGCGGCCGATCGCGTCGACGACGACGAGGCGCATGACGAAGTCGGAGCCGGGATTGGAGTAGAGGAACGTCCGCGAGCTCGTCAACGCAGTTCCCATCCAGGAGTACAGGTAGGGTGGCGTGCCGCCCGTCGGGTTCGCGGACCAGGTGCAGGTGACGTAGGGCTGCACCTGATAGTGCCCACTCATGTTCGCCGCAAGACACGTCCCTGGATAGAGCGTCCTCGTCGCCACGTTGTCGTACGTGCTGAACCCGGCCCAGCTCACTCCTGCCGTACCGCCGTTCATGACCGACGCCGGGTCGGTCGATGGCGTGCCCGGAATGAGGTTGGCGCCGTAGGCGCTGACGGGCTCGTTGCCTTGCCAGTTCGTGTGGCGGTATCCGAGCGTGTGACCGATCTCGTGCACCATGTTGCGCAGCTTGGTCAGGTCGGTGTTGGGGGAGCCCGCGTAAGCAAGGTTCACGCGCACCCTGGGCCCCGGCTTCCCCGATCCCGCCGGAGCATCGGCGGGGAAGTCCGCCTCCGCGGCGAGGGTCGAGTCACTGTCGATGAACGTCGAGAACGTGATGTCTCCAGGACTGCCTTGTGCGGGCAATCTTCATGGAGACCTCCGGTGGTGAAGGGGCTGTCGCAGCCGTTCCGATCATTGGGGAACGGATGCTATGTCGTGCAGTGCGCTCCTGCTATGCGAAAACCCGAACAGCCCGGCGGATTCACGCCCTTGGCGCAGCGGCGCCCTGGGCAGTGGCCGGCATCACGCGGCGAGTGGGCATCGCGGTCGCTGCAGGTCGAACCGACGAACGAACCGCTGGTCTCGCGTCATCTCGTAGCGGCGTACGTCATGACTCCGCCCTACGACCGACTCGGTGCGGTGTCGCCCCCCGAATCGCTTCGCCGGTCGCCGCGAGGGACGGTCATCGTCACGGGAGATCGGAGCCCGGAGAGCGTCGAGCGGATTGCCCGGGCTGCTCCGTCGGCACTCCTCATGGTCGAGGTGCGCGTAGGCGAACTGCTCAGTGTCGCCGAGTTCGACGGGCTGCGCCGCCTTGGGGCGGGTGCGGTGTTGGCAACGACGGGCGGGGAGCCGGAGCTGGCGACGCTCGTGCGGGCGGCTCGTGAGGCGAGTCGCTCGACGCGTGGGCAGATCGGGCCACGGCTCGCGCTCCTCGGACATCCGATTGCGCCGGCATTCGAGGCCGTCGTCGAGCTGCTCTTCGATGGGCCGGTCGGGTGGCGAGCGAGCCACTGGGCGGCGGCTATGGGCGAGTCCGTGCGAAGCCTCGAGCGGCGTTGCAGCGAGGAGTGGCGCGCGCCAAGTCCGCGCCGATGGCTCGAGCTCGCCCGCGCGATCCGCGCCGTGCTGCTGTTGCAGCAGCGCCGGCGTGGATCGGTCGAAAGCGTGCTCGCCGAGGCAGGATTCCCGAGCGCCCGAACTGGTCGCACCATGGTGAGACGGATAGGTGGCATCTCACCAGCGAGGGCCCGGGATCTCATCGGATGGTATTGGATCGTCGAGCACTGGTGTCGAACCTATTGGGGCGGGACCGAATCACCCGGCCCCTCTGACGATGAGGTGCCAGCGTGCCATCCCTGATCGTGACGCGCACGGACCACCACGCTCTCCGCCTCATTCTCACGATCGCGGCGACGATCCCGCTGCTCCTCGCCGCTCCGCTCGGCGCACAAGACCCCACCTTCCTCCTCACCACCCGTGCGCCCGAGCAGCGCTTCCCCGCGTACCTCGGCAACGGCCAGCTCGGAATCACCGGCTCTCCCACGGGGCTCGCAGCCACGCCCTCGCTCCTCGCCGGCGTGTACGACCACGGCCGCGACGACGTCCCGCGCATCGTGGCGGTACCGGCGTGGAACGAGGTCCGCCTGTCCGACGGTACCACCTGGCTCGCCGATGCGGCCGACGGCGACTCCGCGCTCCGCTCGTACCAGCAGACGCTGAACATGTACGACGGCGTGCTGCACACGTCGTACGAGTGGGTGGATGGCACACGGCGCACGATGGTCGAGGTGGAGACGTTCGTCTCGCGCCCGCAGCCCAACCTCGCGGCGGTCCGCGTGACGATCGTCCCGCGCGCCGCGGGGCGGATGCGCCTCGCGTTCACGCTCCGCGCCTGGCCCTCGCCGCGCCGCCTCCCCCTCGCTCGCCTCACGCGGGCCGATCCGGCGTGGGGACCGGCGGAGCTGTGGTATCCGGGGCACGCGACGCCTACGGGCGCCGGGGCGACGGCCGCCGCGGGGCGCGACGCGGGCGCGGGCGCGGAGCTGTGGATGACCTCGCGCCCCGACGGGCGCGCCACGACCATCGCGCAGGTCGTGGCCGTCGTCTGGCCGCGCGATCTCCCGGGCGCGACCGCGCGCGCGGCGCGCACCGACAGCGGCGCGACGATCGAGGTCGCGTTCGACGCAACACCCGGCACGCGCTATACGTTCGACAAGCTCGTGGCCATCACGTCGTCCAACGAGGGCCCGGGCCCGCTGGCGCGCGCGCGGCGCACGGCGCGCGCGGCCCGCGCCGCCGGGTACGACGCGCTCCGCCGCGCGCGCGAGGCCGCTTGCCACGCCCACTGGGCGAGCGCCATCGTGGTCAAGGGGAACGCCGAGCTCCAGCGCGTCGTGCGCGGGATGCTCTTCGCGCTCCTCGGCAGCGCGCGCGCCGGCACGGCCACGAGCATCCCCCCCATGGGGCTCTCCACGGCGGGCTACTACGGGCACGTCTTCTGGGACGCCGACACGTGGATGTTCCCCGCGCTCTTCCTCACGCACCCCGACATCGCCCGCTCGCTCGTGATGTTCCGCGCGCGCACGCTCCCCGCGGCCGAGCAGAACGCGCGCGCGAACGGCTATCGCGGCGCGATGTACCCGTGGGAGGCCGGGGAGCACGGCGAGGAGACCACCCCCCACTTCGCCGCCCAGAATGCGCGCGGCGAGATCCACATCACCGGCGACGTGGCGCTCGCGCAGTGGCAGTACTACCTCGCCACCGGCGACTCGGTGTGGCTCGCGCGATTCGGCTACCCCGTGATCCGCCGCACCGCCGACTTCTGGGTGAGCCGCGTCTCGCGCGACTCGGCGCGCGGGGGGTACGCGATCCGGAACGTAGTCTCGGTGAACGAGGGGCTCATCGGGATCTCGAACGACACGTACACGAACGCCATCGCGCGCCGTAACCTCGAGATCGCCGTCACCGCGAGCCGGCGTGTCGGCGCGCGCCCGGACCTGCGCTGGGCCGAGGTCGCCGCGGGGCTGGCCGTCCCCTACGACTCCGCGGAGACGTATCACCCGACGTACGAAGGCGCGCCCGACTCGACGCGCGGCTCCGTGGTCCCGCTGCTCGCCTATCCGCTCGCGCTCCCCATGAGCGACGCCGCCAAACGCACGGACCTCGACTCGGCCGCGCGTCGCCTGATCGCCAAGGGCGGGGGGGCGATGATGACGGAGACGCTCTACCCCGTGGTCGCCGCGGAGCTGGGGGACCGCGCGCTGGTCGACTCCCTCCTCCCGCGCACGTATCGCCCGCACCTGCGCGGCCCCTTCGGCCTGCTGGCCGAGACGCCGCGCAACGACGCCGTGAGCTTCGTGACCGGCGCGGGCGGGTTCCTGCAGCAGGTGATCTACGGCTACACCGGCCTCCGGCTCACCGACTCCGGCGTGGTGCGCGCATTCCCACCCGTGCTCCCGTCATCCGTGCACCGGCTCACCCTGCGCAACGTCGCCCTGCGCGGCGCGCGCTACGACGTGATCGTCGAAGGGGACAGCACACGCCTCTTCGCACGCGGAGCCGCCGACACAGCGCGTGCTCCAATCGGTGCCGGCGCGCGTACCGTTCCACCCGTGCTCGCCTTCCCCGACCCCGCGCTCGACGACACCGCCGCGTATCAGGGGTATCGCACGCGCCTCTTCCGCGACGCGAAGAAGAACGCCGTGCAGATCTACCTCGACCGCCGGAGCGGCCGGGTGGTGCACCTGTGGGCCGACGCGGACGACGAGAGCCTGGGCTTCACGGCGCGCGACTCCGCCGGCGCGCCGGCCGCCGTCACCTGGGGCTCGGACAGCGCGACGGTCGCCGATTCCGCGGACGTGCGAACGCTCACCTACACGCTCACGGCGCCGGGGCGGCAGCTCACGCTCGGATGGTTCCTCCTCGGCTCCATGCGCGTGGAGCGCGACTTCCAGTACGAGCGGCGCCACCTCGCCCCCTTCGCCGCCA
>JADGGM010000495.1 GCA_019689955.1 Gemmatimonadaceae bacterium | reverse complement strand
AATACCACCTGACGTGGAGTCTCGTGGGCTCGGAGTTGTGTATAAGATACAGGCGCGCCGGTCACTCCGCTGCACGCGGTGGCGTGCTCCACGAACCAGTCGAGCTCCGGCGTCGAGCACTCGTAGTCGGCGCGGAGCGACTCGTGCGAGGCGGTGAGCAGCGCGCCGGGGAGACGTCCGTCGCGGCGCAGTGCCTCCACGGCGCGCTGCACGCGCGCGTTCTCGGAGAGGACGTGGCGCACCCGCCGGTCGAGCGGGGGAGGGAGGTGCGCGGCCTCCACGTGCTCGGCGCGCGCGGCCGCGAGGTTCGGGAGCGACCGCGCCACCCGGCGCAGGCGTGCGAGCGCCGCATCGCACTCGGCGCGGCGCTCGTTGAACGCCGACGCCCGGAGCCCGCGCGGGACGCCGGTGTCGAAGATGAGCACCGCTTCGTCGGCGGGGACGTGCTCCACGTCTCCCGAGTCGCACCACACGTGGAGCGCGTGCCCCGCCCGGCCGAGCGCCGAGGCGTACTGGTCCATGACCCCGCTCGCCACGCCCACGAACTCCCGCTCCGCGCGCGCCCCGAGGAGCGCCACGTCGCGCAGCGCCATCGCGTGCGGCACGACGGCGAGGAGCGCGAGCGCCGACGCGACCTCGAGCGCCGCGGACGAGCTGAGCCCCGCCCCCGTGGGGACGTCGCTCCACACCGCGACGTCCACGTCCGGGAGCGGCACCCCCGCGCGCACGAGCTCGCGCGCGACCCCGGCCACGTAGTCCCACCACTGCTCCGCGCGCGCCACCTCGCGCACCGAGAGCTCCCCCTCGCGCCACTGCCCCGCGGAGACCACGGTGCTCCGCCGCCCCGCCGGCGCCGGCGCCACGGCGACCGCGGTACGGCACGCGATGGCGATCGGGAGCACCTCGCCCCCGTTGTAGTCGATGTGCTCGCCGATCAGGTTCACGCGCCCGGGCGCCGACGCGATCACCGCGGGGCGCCGGCCGAATCGGCGCAGGAACAGCTCGTGCGCCGCCGACGCGCTCACCGCATGCCCACGTTCCATGCCGTGAACGCCCACACGTCGGCGAGCTGCGCGATCCGCTTGTCCGTGGGCATGTACCCGTGGCTCGTCTTCGTCTCCACGCGGATGACGACCGGGCGGTCGCACGCCTGATCGTGTTGCAGCGCCGCGATGAACTTGTACGAGTGGCTCGGCACCACGCGGTCGTCGTGGTCCGCCGTGGTGACGATCGTCGCGGGGTAGCAGGTGCCCGGACGGAGGTTCTGCACCGGCGAGTAGCGGATGAGCGTCCGGAACTGCGTCGAATCGTCCGACGAGCCGTACTCCGAGACCCACCCTACCCCGGCGCTGAACTTCTGGTAACGCAGCATGTCCATCACCCCCGCGCCGGGGTACGCGGCGGCGAACAGGTCGGGGCGCTGCGCCATCGTCGCGCCCACGAGGAGGCCGCCGTTCGAGTAGCCGTGGATCGCGAGGTGCGCGGGCGACGTGTAATGCTGGCCGATGAGATACTCGGCCGCCGCGATGAAGTCGTCGAAGACGTTCTGCTTGTTCGCCAGCATCCCCGCACGGTGCCACGCCTCGCCGTACTCGCCGCCGCCGCGCAGGTTGGGCACCGCGTACACCCCGCCGTGCTCCAGCCACACGATCACCGCGGGGCTGAACGACGGCGTGACGCTGACGTCGAACCCGCCGTACGCGTAGAGCACCGTGGGGTTCTTTCTCGTGCGCCGCACGCCCTTCTTCGCGGTGATGAACACCGGGATGCGCGTGCCGTCCTTCGAGGTGTAGAAGACCTGCCGCGTCTCGTAGCGGCTCGCGTCGAAGGCGAGGTGCGGCGGTTGGAACGGCGTGCTGCGCCCCGTGGCGAAGTCGTAGCGGAACACGGTCGGCGGGGTGAGGAAGGACGCGAACGTGTAAAACAGCTCGGGCGTGTCCGCGCGCGCCGAGAGCGCGCCGACGGTCCCGATCCCCGGGAGCGCGACGTCGCCGAGCGCGCGGCCATCGGTGGCGAAGAGGCGGAGGCGGCTCTTCACGTCCACGAGGTACTGGGCCACGATCCGCCCCCCGGCGAGCGCCGCGCCGTCGATCACGCTCATCCCTTCCGGCACCACCGTGCGCCAGTGCGCGGGGGCGGTATCGGGGAGCACGAGCGCGATGATGCGCCGCTTGGGGGCGCCGTTCGTCGTCATGACGAATGCCGTGTCGCCGAGCGTGCCGAGCACCACATATTCCGCGTCGTTCGCCGTGGTGAGCGGCTGCACCGGCGCCGAGAGATCCGGGTGCGCGGGGTCTTTCAGGTCGACGTAGTAGACGTGGTTCTTCGTCTCCGTGCCGTGCTGCAGCATGATGAACAGCCACCGCCCGTCATCCGTCACGTTGCCGAACACGTACCAGTCCGGCAGGTCCGGGCGCTCGAAGACGAGCCGGTCCTGCGCCTGCGGCGTCCCCACCACGTGGTAGTACAGCTTCTGGTTGAGCGCCGCTGCGGAGAGCGTCTGCCCCGGCGCGGGCTCGGGGAAGCGCGAGTAGAAGAAGCCGCGTCCATCGTTGGTCCACGCGATCCCCGAGAACTTCACCCACCGCACCGTATCGGCCAGCTCGTGCCCGTCGGCGAGCGCGCGCACGTGGAGCTCCTGGAAGTCCGAGCCGCCCTGCGAGAGCCCGTACGCGAGATAGCGCCCGTCCGGCGACACGTTCGCCGCGGCGAGCGCCAGCGATCCGTCGGGGGAGAACGCGTTGGGGTCGAGGATGGCGCGTGGCGGCGCGTCGAGGTCGTCCTGCTCGTAGATCGGGGCCTGGTTCTGGAGGCCGGAGTTCTTGCGGTAGAAGAGATGGCCGGCCACGCGCTGCGGGACGGAGACCTTCTCGTAGTTCCACAGCTCCGTGAGCCGCTTCCGGAACGGCTCGCGCAGCCCGACCGTCTCGAGGTAGGCGAACGTCACCGCGTTCTGGCGCTCGACCCATGCGGCGACCTCGGGGCTCTCCTGGTCCTCGAGCCAGCGGTATGGGGCCGGGACGCGCGTGCCGAAGTAGTCGTCGACCACACTGTCGCGACGCGTGTCCGGGTAGTCGAGGCGCTGCGCCGGGGCACCGGTGGGAGCCGCGAGCACCACGAGCCCAGCGAGCGCGAGGAGAGAGCGGGCAGTCATGGGGTCAGTTCTCCGTTCGAGTGGGCGCCGCGTCGCGGCGGATGGCTGGGAGAATTTAAGAGGCGGTCGCGCGCGGCCCAACGCGCCCCGG
>JADGGM010000494.1 GCA_019689955.1 Gemmatimonadaceae bacterium | reverse complement strand
CCGCCCATGAACCCCTTCACCCCCGCGAAGCCCACGCGATCGTCGAGCTGAAAGCTGTCGCCCGCGAGGAGGTGGATGCCGCGCGCGCGGAGCACCGCTTCCCCCTCGGTCACCTGGTCGGCCTCGTAGTCGTGGTTCCCTAGCACGGCGACGATCGGGATCTTCACGTCGCACAGCTCCCCCACCACGACCTGGAACTCCGTCGCGAGCCCGCGGCGCGTGAGGTCCCCGGCGAGCAGCAGGACATCGGCCTGCGCGTTCACTTCGGCGAACAGGTCGCGGTACGCGCCCACGTCGCTCGCGCCGCAATGAAAGTCGCCGACCGCCGCGAGCCGCAACCGCCCCTCGCGCCGCCGATCCCCGCCGCGGCGGCGCTCCCCGGTCCCGGGGGGAGGCGACGGTGGAACGGGCGTGACCGGCGGCGTGACCGTTCGCGCCGCGTCCGGAGTCGCGCCCGCGCGGTCGGCGCCCGGCGACGCCGCCCCGTCCGGGAACATCCGCCCCTCAGGCGACTCGCGCATGATAGCTCTCCACGGCGCGCGAACGCTCGTCCCACACGTCCGCGTCCACGATCGCGCGGATGACCGGCAGCCGTTCCGTTGCCGCGATCCACTCCGCGCGCAGGTCGCGGAACCCCCACTCGTGCACGTCGATCGTGAAGCTGAAACGCGAGATCAGCGTCCCGCGCGTCACGCGCTCATCCGTGCGCTCGCGCGCCAGCTCCTCCCGCGCGCGGTCGAGGAGCTCCGAGACCACCCACTCCGGCACGCCGCCGCGCAGCTCCGGGTAGATGTAGCGGAACAGCTCGATCTGGCCGAGCAGGAGCGGCCAGTGCTCCCCCGTCTTCGCCACCAGGCGCGCCCAGTCCATGATCCCGCCGACGCTCGCGATCAGGTGGACGATGTCCGCCATGTCGTGCCGGTGCCGCTCGCTGATGAAGAGGCGATGCCAGATCAGCTCCTCCGGCGGCGCCACGCGGACGGGCGTCGCGGCGAGGATCGCGGGGCGGCTGTGCTGGTACCAGTCGCGATCGATGAGCGCGAGCCCGTTCCCCATCCCAAAGATGACGTCGATGTACTGCCCCCCGGCCATCGCCTTCGCCAGCCAGTGCGGCTGCTCCAGGCGCGTCGTCATCCCCGCGTCGTGCAGCGTGCGCGCGGCGCTCGCCACGTGCTCGGGCTCGACGAAGAGGTCGAGGTCCTTCGTCTCGCGGTAGATCCCCGTGTGCTCGTGGATCGCGTACGCGCCCGCGACGACGTACGGCACGCCGGCGGCGTTCAGCGCGCGCAGGGCGCGCTTGTAGAGCTCCCGCGCCTCCTCGGGGATCCAGAACTCCCCGTGCGTGACCGACCTCTTCTCCTGGCGCGAGATGCCGGCAAGCCCGCGCGCCCGCATGGCGTTCTTGTCGATGTTCGGCATCCGCACCTCGGCGGTCCAGATGCCCCGTCACTCGGCAAGTCGAGGGCCAGCGGGCGCCGAGCGATCGCGCATCAGCGACGCCAGCTCCAGGGCGTTGGTGGTCCCGTAGTTGGCGTAGCAGTTGTTCATGATGACGTGGGTCTCTCGCGCCTGCGCCGCTGCCTCGGCGATCCGCTCCACCCATTCCACCAGCTCGTTCCGATCGTACAGGTACCGGAACCGCTCCGCCGTCGTCACGTTCCGCCGCTCCCACGTCTCCGCGCGCCGCCCGTGGAAACGCACCACCACCAGCCGCGGCGACGGAACGGCGACGAGCGGGGGGACGCTGCTCGCCAACCCCTGCGGCTCGTCCACGATCACGTACGGGATGCCGTGATCGGCGAAGAACCGGAGCGTCCGCTCGGCGTTCCGCGCGTCGAACCAGCGCGCGTTCCGCACCTCCACCGACGACTCGATGTCCCCCAGTCGCTCGCGCGCCTCCAGGATCTGCTCGCGGCTCTCGCTCCCCGGGAGGAACCAGCGCGGATACTGGAGCAGCACCGAGCCGAGCTTCCCCGAGGAGCGGAGCGGCTCGAGCGCGTCCACGAAGCGCCGCCACACCTCGTCGTACAGCTCGGCGGGGAGATCTTTCCCGTACACGCGATCCTTCCCCGCGAGCGCAGGGGGGAGCGCGTCGCGGATGTCCGGGGGGAGACGCTTCACCTCCGACGGCTGCCCGGTCATGAGCGCGTGCGCCTTGATGTCGAAGGTGAAGTCGGGTGGGGTGCGCGCCCGCCAATGCTCGGCCACCTGCCGCGCCGGGAGCGCGTAGTACGTGGCGTCGACCTCGACCAGCGAGAAGCGCGACGCGTAGTAGCGGAGCCGGTCTTCCGGAGTGGCGACGCCGGGGGGATAGAACACCGCGCCGCGCGTGGTCGTGGGGTCGGTCCACGACGCCGTGCCGAAGCGGACCGCTCCGCCGGCGGGGAGCTTCAGCGGGTGCGCGGCGGCGTCGCCCGCCGCGTCGGCGCGCGCCTTGGCGGCCTCGGGGCCGGGGTCGTGACGGGGGTCGAGCGCCATGTCTTCACGTAGCCCGGACGGATCGTCCCGCGCAAGGCGCGCCGCGCGCTAGGGGAGAACGGGTCCGGTGAGCCCGCTCTGGTCCGCGACCTCGTACGCGCACGCCTCGAGCGCGGCGCGGGGGAGCGCGTAGCGCCCATCGTGGCCGCGCGTCACGAGCCCCTCCGCGTGCAACCGCCCCAGAGCGCGGGCGACGACGGCGCCATCGAGGCGAGTGAGGTATGCGAGCTGAACCGGCAGCACCCCTTCCGTCAGCGGCCCCCCGAACCGGAAGAGCACGGTCCACCCGAGGAGCCTGGCGAGCACGGCGTCGGTCGGCGCGGTCGAGCGCGGCGAGCGGGGAGCGGCGCCGCGCTCCCGCGCCGGGGGCGAGGCGCCCAGCAACCCGCACATCACGCGGACGAGGCGGCGGGTTCCGCCGGGGGTCAGGGTGGATGAGCGGGGGCGTCGCGCCTGCGCGCGGCCGTGGTGATCCGTGGTCCAGCGGGCAGTGGGCAGCGCGCGCGTCCTCGCCATGATCGGGCCCTCCGGTACGATGTCGCCGTTGCAAGGAATTGATGGTGACAGTTGGACGGGTTCGTATTACAATAGATCACGCCCGCACGACAGCGATGCGCGTTGTCGTGCACGCGTGCACATCGTCGTGCGCCGACGCCTGGCTGGGGCGGCCGGTGCACGTCGCCATCGCCGCGAGCGCGGCCCTCCGCGCCGAGCCCGCGACCAGACCCCACACGGACCCCCCCCCCCCGCGCCCGGCGGTATACCGGGGTCGTATACCCAAGTCCCC
>JADGGM010000493.1 GCA_019689955.1 Gemmatimonadaceae bacterium | reverse complement strand
GCTCCGCGCCGTGGGACCCCTCGCCGCCCTCGCCCTCCGCACCGCTGCGCTGCACGCGCAGGGGGGGCCGTACCCGCTCGAGCCGTCCCCCGTGCTCGACATCTCGACGCTCGCTCGCACGCCGCAGGTGGGCGGGTATCTGTCGCTCCGGGAGACGGTGCGCAACGATTCGTCGGCGTTCCTGCTCAACCGCGCGCGCGCCACGGTGACGGCGGCGCCGCTCCCGTCGATCGTCGTCCGCCTCCAGGGCGATTTCTCGAGCACGACCGCGGGGCACCTGGACGGCGACAGCACGGTGCACGGCTTCGCGCTCACCGATGCCTACGTGCAGCTCACCCCCGCGCCGGCGCACGGCGTGCTGGCGCGGCTCCGCCCGTCGGTGATCGCGGGGCAGTTCAAGCAGCCGTTCAGCCTGGAGTACCTCACGCCGTACTCGCAGCTCCTCACCCCCAACCGCGCGCAGGTGGTCGACAACCTCGCGGCCAAGCGCGACATTGGCGTGATGGCGCAGGGCCACTGGGGGCGGGCGGTGACGCTCGCGCTCGGAGTGGCGAACGGCGAGGGGCCGAACACGATCGCCAACCCGAACGGACGCCAACTCGTGCTCGGCCGCCTTACGGTGTCGCCGGTCGCGGGGCTCGCCCTCTCGGGGAAGCTGGCGAACGAGGGGCCGGATCATCTGCGCGGGTACGACGGGCGCTGGCTCTGGCGCGCGCTGATCGTGGAGGGGGAGGCGATCCACCGCTCGCGCCCCGTGAACGGCGACGCGGTCGACGCGGGCGGTGGGTACGTGACGGCGGCGTACCGCGTGCTCCCGTGGTTGCAGCCGGTGTTCAAGCATGAGTGGTACCGCGAGACCCGCACGACGCTCGGCGTGACCACCGACGTGCGCAGCGAGTGGTCCACGATGGGCGCCAACGTGCTCGCGCGGAACGACGCGGTGCGGCTCCAGCTCGTGTGGGTGGTCAAGTCGGAGCAGCCGGTGGCGGTGCGCAACAATGAGATCGAGGCGCAGCTCGTCGCCGCGTTTTGAGGCGCCGGCGCGGCGCCGCGCGCGCGCCGGGGCGAGGCGCGCGGCGCCCAGCGCGCGCGCCGTGTTCGTCGTGGAGGTGGACGGGACCGAGGTGCTGGGGCCGCGGCTCGTCGAGCTGATGGAGGCGATCCAGGTGCACGGGTCGGTGCGCCGGGCCGCGCGCGCGCTCGGCGTGGGCTACCGGCACGCGATCGCGCGGATTCGCCGCGCCGAGGACGCGCTGGCGCAGCCGCTCGTCGCGCGCCGCGCAGGCGGCGTCGCCGGCGGCGGCGCGGGCCTCACCCCGCCGGCCATGCACCTCATGCAACGCTACCAGCGCGTGAGCCGCGCGCTCGCGCGCATCGTGCAACGCGCCGCACCGGAGATCCTCGGACCATGACCGCTCCCACGCTCGCCCGACGCCGCGCCGCGGGGCCCGCGCGCAGCGCGCTGCTCGCCCTCGCCGCCCTCGCCCTCGCCGCGTGCGTGCGCGACCGCACCGCGGTCGACGACACGATCGTCGTCTACAACGCCGGCAGCCTCGCCCGCCCGCTGCGCGCCGCGCTCGACACCTTCGCCCAGCGCCACCACGTGCGCGTGGAGCAGGAGAACGCGGGGAGCCTGGAGACCGCGCGCAAGCTCACCGAGCTGCACAAGATCCCCGACCTCATCGCGCTCGCCGACTACGAGGTCTTCCCGCAGCTCCTCATCCCCGAGCAGGTGCAGTGGTACGTGGCCTTCGCGCGCAACCGCATGACCATCGCCTACACGCCGCGCTCGCGCTTCGCCGACGAGATCACCGCGGCGAACTGGTGGCAGGTGCTGCGCCGGCCGGGCGTGCAGGTGGGGCGCGCGGATCCGAACCTCGACCCGAACGGCTACCGCACGCTGCTCGCGATGCAGCTCGCCGAGCGGTACTACCGCGTGCCGGGGCTCGCCGACAGCCTCCTCGCCGCCGCACCGCCGCGGAACGTCCGCCCCAAGGAAGCGGATCTCGTCGGGGTGCTGCAGGCCGGGGAGCTGGATTACATCTGGTCGTACGAGTCGCTCGCGCAGGCGGCGGGGCTCCGCTACGTGAACCTCCCCGACTCGGTGGACCTGGGCTCCCCGGCCGATTCCGCGTTCTACGCGCAGGCGTCGGTGCGAGTGGTCGGGCGGACGCCGCGCGACACGGTCACCTTCCGCGGGCAGCCGATCGTGTACGCGTTCTCGATCCCCAAGCACGCGCCGCACCCGGCGGTCGCCGAGCGCTTCGCGGCGTTCCTGCTCTCCCCGGAGGGGCGGCGGGTGCTGCGCGCGGCGCGGCTCGACGCGCTCGATCCGCCCGTGCTCGTGGGCACCGGCGCGCCGCGCGCGGTGGCGACGGCGGCCCACGCCCGCTAGCCCATGACGGCCGGAGCGGCAGCCCCCCCGGCGCCGGCGCCGCGATCGATGGCCGCGCACCGCGCGGCGAGCGTGATCGCGGCGCTCGCGGGGTCGCTCTTCCTGCTCTTCCTCGCCGCGCCGATCGCGAGGCTCGTGCTCGCCGGGGGGAGCGCGGGGGTCGGAAAGCTCGTCACCGACGCCGAGCTGCGCGGCGCGCTCTGGCTCACCGCGCTTACCGCGACCACGGCGATGCTCCTCGGCATCGCGGGAGGGACGCCGCTCGCCTACCTCCTCGCGCGCCGGACCTTCCGCGGGCGCGCGGTGCTCGCCGCGGTGCTCGACCTGCCGCTGCTCATCCCGCACCCCGTCGCCGGCATCGCGCTCCTCCTCGTGCTCGGCCGGGAGAGCGCGGTGGGGCGCACGCTCCTCGCGCTCGGCGTGCAGGTCGCCGGATCGCCGGTGGGGATCGTGTGCGCGATGCTCTTCGTGTCGGCCCCGCTCTACATCAGCGCCGCGCGCGAAGCGTTCGCGCGGGTGGACGTGCGCTACGAGGCCGTCGCGCGCACGCTCGGCGACTCCGCGTGGCGCGTCTTCCGCCGCGTCACGCTCCCGCTCTCGATGCGCGGGCTCATCGGCGCCGCGGTCGTGATGTGGGCGCGCGCGGTGAGCGAGTTCGGGGCGATCGTCATCCTCACGTACAACCCCAAGGTGGCGAGCGTGCTGAGCTACGATCGGTTCACGAGCTTCGGGCTCAGCGAAGCGCTCCCCGTCGCCGCGGTGCTCGCGGTCCTCGCGCTGGCGCCGCTCATCGTGCTGCGCGCGCGCCGGCCGGGGCGCGGGGGGGGGGGGGGGGCGGGGTTGCCGGGGCGGGGGGCGGGGCGCGCGTGGGGGG
>JADGGM010000492.1 GCA_019689955.1 Gemmatimonadaceae bacterium | reverse complement strand
GGGGAGCGGCTCGTGGCGCAGGTGCCCGACGTCTCGCGCCTCCTCGAGCGGATGGCCGACGTGGGGCTCGTGAGCCGGGCGCGCGACGCGGCTGACCGGCGGCACGTCACCGCGCGCATCACCCCCAAGGGGCTCCGCCTCCTCGAGACCGTTCAGGCGACCCTCCTCCGGATCGAGCGGGAGCGCTTCGGGCACCTCGACGCGGCCACGCTCGATACCCTCATCGCTGCGCTCGACGCCGTGCGGGCCGGGGCGTGAACCTTTTCGGCCCTCCCGGCGTTGGGTTCAATAGATGTTATAACAGACACTGTTCAAACGTTAATTGGCTCTCACGATTCTTCGTCAGGAGGAGCACATGCCGATCGTAGCAAACAGTGCGGGGGATGCGCTCAGCGCGGGGCTGCTGGTGGTGCGGCTCATCCTCGGGTTGGGGATCGCGGCGCATGGAGCGCAGAAGGTGTTCGGATGGTTCGGCGGAAAGGGGATCGCCGGGATGGGGGCGATCCTCGAAGGGCTGGGCTTCCGTCCCGGCGCGTTCTTCGCGGCGCTTTCGGGCGCGGGTGAGCTCGCCGGCGGCCTGCTCGTCGCGCTCGGATTCCTGGGGCCCGTCGGGCCGGCGATCATCGCGGCCGTGATGGTCGTGGCCATCGCGACGGTGCACTGGAAGAACGGCTTCTTCGCGACGGATGGCGGATATGAGACGGCGCTAATGTACCTGGTCGGGGCGAGCGCGATCGCCTTCGCCGGACCGGGGGGCTACTCGCTCGATGCGTGGCTCGGGCTCGCGTCGCTCTCGGCGGCCCCGAAGGTGTGGATCGCGCTCGCGCTCGGAATCGTGGCCGGATTCGGCGCCCTCGCCGCGCGCCGGAGCGGCGCCCCGGTGACCTCGGGCGCGGCCGGCGCCACGCGATGAGCGGGTGCGCGGAGCCGTAGACGTGTCGCGCGAGCGGTAGACGCGTCTGGGCGATTCGGCCTCTCGCGAGAGGTGGCCGGTGCGGTTACGATGGTTGCGATCGTGGGGCCGGTGGCACGCAAGCGCCACCGGCCTCTGCGCTTCTCGCGGGAGCCGACGGGCGCACGTGTGATGGCGGAACCCCGGAGCGCGAGGTGGAGTTCGTGGTGGGCGACGGCGCGGGCGCACGCTCGCGAACCGTTCGGGGCGCGTGGTGCCGGATAAACGAAAGTGTTGACAAGAGGAGACCGGCCCCGAGATTGGGGCGCGGATGCGGCGCGGCGCTCGGCGCTCGAGCGCTCCGACGGGCGCAGCTCACCGCGGGGGAGCCCTCTCTGGTTCGGCGTGGTTGCCCGCTCGTCCGCGGTGTGGCCTCCACCTCGTGCAGCGGCTATGGCTCATCCTTCACCCATCGCGGACGACGATGAAGGTTCGGGTGCCGTGACCAACGCGCCGGCGATGCTCGGGCCGGGGAGCGAGCCGTCGCGGTCGTTCGACGCGACGTGGATCGCGCGGATTCGCGCGGGGGACAACGAGGCGTTCGAGCGCGTGTTCCGCCGATTCTACCCGATGCTCCTCCGGACCGCCGCACGCCTCGTGCGCGGCCAGGACGTCGCCGACGACATCGTGATGGACGTCTTTCTCACGATGTGGCGGAAGCGCTCGGAGCTCGCGATCCGCGGCGACATCGGCGCGTACCTGCACACGGCGGTCCGGCATCGCGCGTTGAACGCGCTGAGCCGCCAGCGGCTGGAGCGCAGCTGGCAAGGGGTGTTCGCGGCGGAGGGGACGTCGCCGGCGTTCAGCGAGCACCATCGCGGCGTGCACGAAGCGTTGGAGCAGGAGGAGCTGGAGACGCAGTGCGCGGAGGCGATGGCGCGTCTCCCCATGCGAGCGCGCCAGGTGGCGCAGATGCGCTTCATCGACCGGATGGGGCGCACGGAGATCGCGGCGACGCTCGGCATCAGCGTGTCCACGGTCAAGGCACATCTCACGACGGCTCTCCGCGCGCTGCGCGCTTCGTTCCGTGCGTCGTAGCCGGCCCGGGGTCCCCCCCGCACCCCTCCGTCCTCTGAGCGATGATGAGCTCGAGCGCCTCCTCGCCGGGGAGTGTCCGCCGGACGAGGAGGCGGTGCTTCGCCGCCGCCTCGAGGGAACGGTGGGGCGCGAGGGGTTGGCGGAGATCATGCGGACGGCGGTGCTCGTCGACGCGAAGTACCGCGAGTTCGAGCGGCTGCGCGCGAGGGAGGACGAGCGAGACGGGACGGTCCCACCGCTCCGCCTGATCACGCCGTGCTCCGCACCACCCGTGGTCTCGCCGAGCGTCGCCGAGCCGCGGCGCCGGCGGCGGAGCGCCCGCTGGGCGATCGCCGCGGGGGTGTTGGTTGCGATCGCGGGGGGTGGGAGCGTGGCGGCGTGGATCGCGCACGCGCACGTTCCGGCCGCGCTCGGCGGCCGCCGGGCGCGCTACGCGGTGCGGACAGGGTTCGGGGAGCGCCGCGGCGTGACCCTCCCCGATGGCACCCGCCTCATGCTCGCCCCGGCGAGCCGGATCGCGTACGATGCCCGGTACGGCCGGCCCGTGCGCGCGGTGACGCTGACCGGGGAGGCCTACTTCGACGTGGCGCACGACGCCACGCACCCGTTCGTGGTGCGGACGGCGCAGGGGACGTTCGAGGACCTGGGGACGCAGTTCGTCGTCCGCGCGTACGGCGGCGACCGCGTCGCGCGCGTGGCCGTGCGGACGGGGCGCGTCGCCGCGCGCGGGGGCGGGAGCGGCGACGGGCAGGCGAGCGCGGAGGTGGTGGTCGAGCCCGGAGACGTGGCGACGGTGGATGCGAGGGGCGGTGCCGCGCGCGTGACCGCGGACACCGGGGGGTACTTCGCCTGGACGAGCGGCGTGCTCGCGTTCGACGATGCGGCGGCCCCCGAGATCGCTGCGGCGCTCGGCTGGTGGTACGGTCTCGACGTGCGCCTCGCCCCGCCGCTCGACGCGCAGCACGTCACCGTCGAGCTCCCGAGTGACACGGTGACGAACGCGCTCGACTATCTCGCCACGGTGCTCCGCGCCCACTACCACCGCGCCGGGCAGGTCGTGACGTTCGAGCCTCGGTAGTGCGCAGGTCGCGGGCGTTGGCCAGGGCTGCGAGGGGCCGGCCGATATGATGAGCTGTCTGCTCCGTCTCGCACGGAATGATCCGCGTCACGCTGTCCGCCGGCGGTTCGCCGGACTCGGGCGCTCGGCGCTTCGCGCGGGCTCCGTCGCGGTCGTGCTCGCTGTGGTCGCGGCGGTGGTACGGGCCAGTGGGGCGCGGGCGCAGGACATCTCCGT
>JADGGM010000491.1 GCA_019689955.1 Gemmatimonadaceae bacterium | reverse complement strand
CTCGTGGTGGACTACCTGGGTCTCGCCCACGAGTTGAAGGCGGCGCTCGCGACCTACACCGAGAGCGGCGGCACGGGGCGCACCGCGATCGATCAGGAGGAAGCCGTGGCGCTCATGCTCGAGAAGTACGAGGTCTGCTGCGGGCTCTTCCACGGCTTCGACCGGTCGCGCTGGACGAGCGGCACGGCGGCGGAGCGTCTGGCGCTGCTGCCCGCGGCGCAGGAACACATCCTCGCGCAGGAAAACGGTAAGGATCGATACATCCGTGCCGTGCGCGAGCTGTCGCAGGCCTTCGCCCTCGCGGTGCCGCACGAGGAAGCGCTGCGCATCCGCGACGACGTGGCGTTCTTCCAGGCGGTGCAGGCCGTGCTGGCCAAGCGCGCGCCCGGCGAAGCGCGGCCCGAGGAGGAGCTCGACCACGCCGTGCGCCAGATCATCTCCCGTGCCATCGCACCGGACGGCGTCGTGGACATCTTCGCGGCCGCCGGACTCCAGAAGCCCGACATCTCGATCCTGTCGGACGAGTTCCTGGCCGAGGTGCGTGGCATGCCGCAGCGCAATCTTGCCGTGGAGGTGCTGCAGAAGCTCCTCAAGGGCGAGCTCGCGACCCGCCGCCGTAAGAACATCGTGCAGGCGCGCTCGTTCGCCGAGATGCTCGAGCAGGCCATCCGCCGCTACCAGAACCGCGCCATCGAGGCGGCGCAGGTGATCGAGGAGCTCATCGCGCTCGCGAAGGAGATGCGCGAGGCGAACGCGCGTGGAGAGGCGCTGGGGCTTTCGGAGGAGGAGCTAGCGTTCTACGACGCGCTGGAGACCAACGACAGCGCCGTGAAGGTCCTGGGCGACGAGACCTTGCGAACGATCGCCCGCGAGCTCGTCCAGACGGTACGGAACAACGTCACGATCGACTGGACCCTGCGCGAGAACGTCCGCGCCAAGCTCCGTGTCCTGGTCAAGCGCATCCTGCGGAAGCACGGCTATCCGCCGGACAAGCAGGAGAAGGCGACGCAGACCGTGCTGGAGCAGGCCGAGGTGCTCTCGGCGGAATGGGCGGCGTGACGAGGGGCGTCTGACAACACCACCGCGCGCACCAGCCCAAGGCAGCGCGGATGGCGCCCTGGCGCATTTGGCGGAGGGCGGTCTGATTCGAGATGCCAACCTCATTACACCGCGAGATCATGGCTTCGTGACGGTTCGTCCATTGCCTGCTGCTCTGGGCGCCACGCACCCATGTGATGCCAGTCGTGAAACGCGAGGTCGGTCACCGCGGCCGCCATAGGCCGAGCGGTGGGCGCGGCGAAGTCGGTCCGGCGGGAGGTGGTGGCAATTTCGGATAGACATAGTTCTCCCATGCCCAGTTGCCACCGACCGTACCCATGACAACACCCAAGCAAATCACCGCCGCCCACGGTTCCGGTCCCCATGTACGGCCACCCATGCTCCCACGGCCATACCGAGGCGTATGTTCCGCCCAACGTGCCGACTCAAGCGAGCAATCATCTTCATCGGTCGCTGTATGGTCAGACCGTTATCGCACCTTACCCCTTTTGCACACCTCCGCAAGATCTCGGGAACCTAGCACACTCGCCGCCATCTGGTTGCCACCTCCATTGAACGCCGCTGTAGTGAGCTAACGGTAGGCTCTTGCACAGGAAGACACACCAATCTTGGGCTGCGGCTTTCTCTTATGCAGCTATTCGCTCGAAGAATCCCAGAGCTTTGGCAACGCTCCGGACTCCGCCGTGGCCGCATAGAGCGGCGCGAAGAAGAGGCAAAGTAATGCCGCCATGACAAGGAGCCCTGCGAGAGAGGGGGGATCAGGTCGCCGAGCGATTATTGGATAGAGCGCAACTGCGCCTCCAGCGTAGACCAGCAGAAGCAGTAGATACGCGATCAACACGCGCCCCCAGTAGCGCTTCCCCAGTGGGCGTAGCAGTCCGAATAGCCCGCCACCAACGACGCCGGCGACGAGATAGAAGGCCATAGTCAATAGCCAGGCATTAAATGGATTGCCTGCGCGCGTATGGACCGCATTGATCACACTGATGATCGTTGCGACTCCGCCTAGTGTCCTGAACCAGAAATTCATTGACGAAGCGCGAGTCGGCGTGTACCATGGCGCATCTCGAACCGGAGCTGATGATGGCCCTTGGCCGCCCGCTGGCTGCCCTCGGGTTGAGCGCCGACGAACGGGAGACGCTCGAGCAGTGGACGCGCCGCCGGAAGACCGCGCAGGCCCTCGCCCTCCGCGCCCGCATCGTGCTCGCCTGCGCTCGCGGCCGCACCAACAGCGACGTCGCTACCGCCCTTGGCGTGACGCGGCCGACCGTGGGCAAGTGGCGCGCCCGCTTCGTGCGCGACCGGCTCGCGGGCCTGCTCGATGAGCCGCGCCCGGGCGCCCCGCGCACGATCAGCGATGCCCAGGTGGAGGCGGTCGTCCGTCGCACGCTAGAATCCACCCCGCCCGCGGCCACGCCCTGGAGCACGCGGCGGATGGCCGAGCGGACCGGGCTCTCGCAGACGACGATCGTCCGCATCTGGCACGCCTTCGGCCTCCAGCCGCATCGCACCGAGACGTTCAAGCTCTCCACCGATCCGCAGTTCGTCGAGAAGGTCCGCGACATCGTCGGGCTCTACCTCGCGCCGCCCACCCGCGCGGTCGTCCTGTGCGTCGATGAGAAGAGCCAGATCCAGGCGCTCGATCGCACGCAGCCCCTGCTCCCGCTCCGGCCCGGGCAGGTCGCGCGCCACACGCACGACTACGTGCGCCACGGGACGACCTCCCTCTTCGCTGCCCTCGATGCGCACGCCGGCACCGTGATCGGGGAGGGCTTCCCGCGCCACCGCGCGGTCGAGTTCCGGAAGTTCCTCGACCGGATCGACGCCGCCGTGCCGCCCGAGCTCGACGTCCATCTCGTCGTCGACAACGCGAGCACGCACAAGACGGCCCTCATCCGGCGCTGGCTCGCGAAGCGGCCCCGGTATCACCTGCACTTCACCCCGACGAGCAGCTCGTGGCTCAACATGGTCGAGCGCTTCTTCAGCGCGCTCACCACGCAGCAGTTGCAGCGCGGGGCCCGCCGCAGCACGGAGGAGCTGGAGGCGGCGATCCACCGCTATCTCGCCCACCACAACGCCGACCCGAAGCCCTTCGTCTGGACAAAGTCGGCAGACGAGATCCTCGCGAGCGTCGCGCGCTTTTGTCAACGAACTTCCGCATCAGGACACTAGCCTCCCCCACGCATCCCACGCCCTCCCACCGCCTACGCCCGGGAGTGGGTTGGGG
>JADGGM010000490.1 GCA_019689955.1 Gemmatimonadaceae bacterium | reverse complement strand
CGCATCCTACGCCCGCCTACCGCCTATGCCTGGAAGTAGGCTGGGGCGTAGGAGAGGGAGTAGGATGGGGAGTGGGAGGGCGAGTAGGTTGGGGCGTAGGAGGGCGAGTAGGTTGCGCGCCTCCAGCGATTCGGCCGATCCATTCGCCCTCGTCCTGTGTAATCGCCCGTGTCTCTCCCGGCGCCAGTCGTCCCAGCGTGATGGCCCCGAACCGCACACGAACCAGCCTATCCACGTACAACCCCAGCGCCTTGCACAGCCGTCGGATCTCGCGGTTTCGCCCCTCGGTGATCGTGACCGTCAGCTCCCAGCGCCCAGGATCCAGCGCCCTCGCCGAGACATCCCGTGGCCGCACCAAGCCATCGTGGAGCATCACACCACGTCGTGCCTCTCGGACAGCGCGCATCGCGTCCCCGCGGACCGTCGCCACGTACGTCCGTTCCACTTCGTTACGCGGATGCATCAGCGCGTGAGCCGCCGCACCGTTCGTCGTGAAGAGGAGGACACCCTCGGTGAGGTAATCCAGCCGGCCCACGTAGATCAGCCCAGGGATGTCCGGGACCAGCGAGAACACCGTCTGTCGCCCGCGCGGATCGGAGCGCGTCGTCATCACGCCCGCCGGCTTGTTGAGCACCAGCCAGCACTCCGTCGACGGCGCACCGATCGGCGTGCCGTCGACCGTGATCGTGTCCCGGTCCGGGTCGACCACCTGGCCCAGTTGCGCCACCGACCCATTGACCATCACGCGCCCAGCCGCCACGAGCGACTCAGCGTGTCGGCGCGATGCCACTCCCGCGCGCGCGAGGGCGCGGTGAATGCGCATCGGCATGGCGCTCAGAGCGGGCGGGGCTCCGCGCGGAGCGCGACGGCGAGCTCGTCGGCGCGAGGGAGCTCCCCCAGGTGGCGGAGCGCGAACTGTTCCAGGAACACCGGCGTCGTCCCGTAGAGCAGCGGACGTCCCAGCCCCTCCGCCCGGCCCACCACATCGATCAGACCGCGCTCCAGGAGCGTCTTCAGCATCCCGCCTACCGACACCCCGCGGATCTCCTCGATCTCCGCGCGGCCGATCGGCTGGCGGTAGGCCACGATCGCCAGCGTCTCCAGCGCCGCGGCCGAGAGCCGTTGCGGGCGCGCTGCCAACTGCGCCCGCTCGATCGTCTCCGTGTATTCCGGGCGCGTCAGGATCTGCCAGCCCCCGGCCAGCTCCACAAGCTCCACCCCGTGCCCCTCCGTGTCGTAGTGCTCGCGGATCTCATCGAGCGCCATGGCGAGCGCGGCGGGGGACGCCTCCGGATCGAGCGCAGCCAACTCGTCCATCGGGATCGGGCGCCCACTCGCGAACAGGGCAGCCTCAAGCAGCTTCGCTAGCGGCGTCACGCGAAATCTCCACAGAAGCAAAAGGCCGGGGTTGGTGCAGGCGCAGCTCGCCCCGGCGCGCCAGCTCGAGCAAGGCGAGGAGCGCGGAGAGCACCTGCCACGGTTCCGCCTCCGGCGCCACCACATCCCACCACGACGCCCGCGCGCGCAGCGCCAGCACCGCGCGGATCGTCGCGATCGCGCCATCCACGTCGAGCGCGCGCGGCACCACATCGTGCACCGCCGGCTCGCGCGTCAGCCGCAAGACACGATCCACCGCCGCCAACAAGTCGGGGAGAGCCAGCGCGAGCGGCGACGGCGGCGGAGTCGGCTCCAGCGGCAAGTAGCCCCGCGCGAAGCGCGCCCGGCGCTCCTCTCCGCGGCGCTCGAGCACGTCCACCACCTCGCGCATCTGCTGGTACTCGAGGAGCCGGCGCACCAGCTCCGCGCGCGGGTCCTCCCATTCCTCCTCGTCGCCGCGGCGCGGGAGGAGCATCTGGATCTTGATGCGCAGCAAGCGCGCGGCCATCTCCAGGTACTCCGCCGCCTCCCCCAAGCCGAGCGAGTGGATGCGGAGCAGGAACTGCTCGCAGATCCGCGCGATCGGGATGTCCGTGATCTCCACCTGCTCCTCGCGGATCAACGTGAGGAGCAAGTCGAGCGGCCCCGAGAACTGCTCCAGCTCGACGACGAACGCCGCGCCGGACTCCGGCGCCTCGAGAGTCGCGCTCACTAGAACGGGAGAAACCGGCTTGGCACGATGAAATCGGCTCCCAGCCGTACGAGGAAGTAGAAGAACCCGACCGCGGGGCTCATCCAGCGCCAGAGCACGTTGCCACCAACGTAGAGCAGACCGATCAAGATCAGAATCCCGTAGCGCCCGATCTGCTGGTACTGGAGCGCCCACGCCGGCGGGAGCAGGTACTTCATCACGTGCGACCCATCGAGCGGCGGGATCGGGAGCAGGTTGAACGCGACGAGAATCAAGTTGATGAGGATCCCCCAGATCACCATCGCCTGCAGGATCGCGATCACCCCCATCGTCGCCGGCGCGGCGCGTGCGATCGCGCCGAGCGCGATCACCACCGGCACGCTCAGCACCGCGATCACGAGGTTCGTCGCGACCCCGGCGAGGGAGACGATGATGTCACCTCGCTTGTAGTTCCGGTAGTTCCGCGGGTTCACCGGGACCGGCTTCGCCCCCCCCAGGATCGGCCCATGGGCGAGCGCCATGAGCACCGGGAGGATGATCGTCATGAACGGATCGATGTGCTTGACCGGGTTCCACGTCAACCGCCCCAACTGGTACGCTGTCGGATCCCCTTGGCGGAGCGCGGCATAGCCATGTGCGTACTCGTGCGCGATCATCGCGAACAGGAGCGCCGGCGCGGCCAGAACGAGATTCTCGAGTGAGCCCAATGCGGGGAGTGGCGGTGTGGAATGTGGACGGGCGCGGGTCGTCGTCGGGCGGAAAGCTAGTCGCTCCGTGCATCGCTGTCAAAGTGAAGTGGCGCCTTGACATCCGTGATGTGCGCCTCTAGCTTTCCGCCTCCGCAACCTCTGCGAACGCCATCGAGCTCTGGAGAACTTCGTGCCGAATATTCAGTCCGCCAAGAAGAACATGCGGAAGTCCCGCGCCGCGGCGGTCCGCAATCGCGCGCAGCGCTCGGCGCTCCGCACCGCGCTCAAGAAGGCCGCGGCCCCGGATGCCACGGACGAGCAGCGCCGCAAGGCGGTCCAGCTCCTCGATCGCGCGGCCCGCAAAGGGCTCATTCACAAGAACGCCGCCGCCCGCCGCAAGAGCCGCCTGGCCAAGCTCGCCAAGGCCTGATCGGCGCGCCGCACGCCACGCTGCAACGAAGCCCGGTCGAGCTCACTCGCACCGGGCCTTTTCGTGTCACCGCTATCCTCTGCTTTCCCCCCTCCCCCGCCGCACCGGGG